>CAMTOW010000008.1 GCA_947074245.1 uncultured Bacteroidales bacterium
AAGACAAGTGCGACCACCGAGATCTACACTACTCTTCACACTCTTGCCCTACACGACGCTCTTCCGATCTGTCTATACCCAAATGGGGCAATGTATCTGGGAAGAAGAGATGACCGGTATGTCGGAGTTTATGGAGCTGTATCCGATCTATTGGAATCTGTATACCAATGCCAATACGCCGGTGGTTCCGGGAATTTATATTTACCGGGCTTCCATATCGACCGACGGACAACATTACACGACGAAGAGCAGGAAGCTTATCGTACTTCGGCCATAACATTATTTTTGCTTAACTGTTAATTTGCACATAATCATTGATCAGATGAAAAACAGAATTGTAGGATTTATCACATTTCTTTCTGTATCGTTCCTATCTTTGCCGGCATTGGCACAGGATGATTTGAAAAATGAAATCTTTAATCCGATCCAAACCGGGGTGAACTCGTTGAATATCGCACCCGACGCACGTGGGGGTGCCTTAGGTGATCTGGGAGCCGCTACCGAACCGGACGTGAACTCTCAATACTGGAATCCTGCCAAATATGCGTTCGCATATAGCCGTGCGGGAGTTTCTATCTCTTATACTCCCTGGCTGCGTAAGTTGGTAAGCGATATCAACCTGGCGTATCTGGCTACCTATTGGAAACTGGGGGATAGCGACCTTCAGGCAATCAGTGCTTCGATGCGTTATTTCTCGCTCGGGGAGATTCCGATCAATGGGGAAGACGGTGCCGCGATCGATGTGGTTCATCCGTTTGAGATGGCTGTAGACGTCGGTTATTCCCGTAAACTATCCGATTCATACTCGATGGGTGTCGTTTTCCGCTACATCTATTCGGATTTGGCCTATTCGCGTGAAGAGGATGTCAAGGGAGCCAGCGCTTTCGCTGCGGATATCTCGGGTTACTTGACCCGTTACCCGATCGTCGGACGCAGTGAGTGCCAGTGGTCGTTCGGATATAACATTTCCAACATCGGATCGAAGATCTCTTATGACAATGGTAATCGTTCGGCATTCCTGCCGACTAACCTGCGTGTAGGTACGACGTTCCTTTTTCCGATGGATGATTACAACCGTTTGGCGTTGAGTCTTGATTTGAATAAATTGCTCGTTCCAGCCAAACCGTTACGCTCCAATTACGAAAGTGATGAAGACTATGAAGAGGCTGAAGAAGATTATTACAATACCTCTTCCATCTCGGGTATCTTCAAATCGTTTTCGGATGCTCCGGGCGGATTTAAGGAAGAAATGAAAGAGATCAACCTCTCGCTCGGTGCCGAATACAGCTATAACGATCAGTTTTTCGTACGTGCCGGCTATTTTTCGGAGAACAAGACCAAAGGAAACAGAAAATACTTTACGATGGGAGCCGGATTCGCGCTCAACGTTTTCCGCCTGGATGCGGCATACGTGATCTCTACGGCTCAGAGCAGTCCGCTCGATCAGACCCTGCGTTTCTCATTATCGTTCGATATGGACGGTATTCGCGATTTGTTGGGACGTAGTGGCGGTCGCCGTCGTTAAGAAACCATACAGACTATATATTTATTATGAAGATAAGAACCGGATTCGGATTTGATGTTCATCGTCTAGTAGAAGGGCGTGAACTGTGGATGGGTGGCATCCGTATGGAACATTCACTCGGCTTGCTGGGACATTCGGATGCGGATGTTTTGATCCATGCTTTGTGCGATGCTTTGCTCGGAGCAGCGAATCTCCGTGATATCGGATTTCATTTTCCCGATACGGCCGGAGAATACAAAAATATCGACAGCAAGATATTGCTTGCCCAAACGATGCGATTGATCCGGGAAAAGGGCTATGAGTTCGGTAATGCCGACATCACGATCGCAGCGGAACGCCCCAAGATGAATCCACATATACCTCGGATGAAAGAGGTCTTGGCACAAGTGATGGAGATTGATCCGGAGGATATTTCCATCAAAGCCACAACAACCGAAAAGTTAGGTTTTACCGGTCGTGAAGAGGGTATTTCCGCTTACGTATCGGTTTTGATCGTGAAGCCTTGATCGGTTTCAGCTATTTAGATTTTAACGACTAAACCCATCTATGAAAAGACTTTTAGCATGTACCCTGTCGCTTGTAGCAGGGGCAGTATCACTTTATGCACAAAACGATTTCGGAAAATCAATCGAATCCATCAACGAACAAAGTGCACGTTCCCACATCTATTTTCTGGCATCTGATAATCTGAAAGGACGCGACGCGGGAAGCCCCGAAGGACGCATTGCGGCTGACTATATCGTAGCGCAATTTCGCGAATATGGTATTCCTGCCTATGGCGGCGATTATTATCATCCTTTCGAAGCGGTCGTGATTCCGCGAGAAGGGAAACGTCCGCTTTTTGCGACCGATCCGGAAGCCGTAGCCGAGAACAAAGGAAAAGGGTTGAGAGAGCTGACGCTTCACAATGTATTGGCCGTTATCGAAGGCGAAAATACAGATGAATATGTCGTGATCGGATCTCATTACGATCATTTGGGAATCGGAACTCCGGTCAATGGCGATTCGATTTATAACGGAGCCGATGACAATGCTTCCGGTGTTTCGGCGGTTCTTCAGATCGCACGTGCCATCCGGGAGAATGGCGTGAAACCTAAACGCACGATCATTTTCGCTCTTTGGGACGGAGAAGAACGCGGACTGTTGGGTTCTGATCGTTTCGTGAAGGATTGCGGTATCACGGGTCAGATCAAAGGGTATCTCAACTTCGACATGATCGGGCGCAACAACGATGAGAATAATCCCGAGCGATTCGTTTATTTCCATACGGCGGCCAATCGCGCTTTGGGCGAATGGATGGCCGAACAGCCGGCGAAATACGGCTTGGCGCTAAACCCCGATATTCGTGCGTGGGACAATCCGGTAGGAGGAAGTGATAACGCTTCGTTCGCTCGTTTCGGAATTCCGATCATCTGGTATCATACCGACGCGCATCCCGATTATCATCAGCCTTCAGACCATGCCGATAAGATCAATTATCCCAAGATGGTGGACATTGCCCGCTCGGCATGTCTGAACATTTGGAATTTTGCAAATTATGAATTTTAAATGGTGATCACTCTCTTCTGAGATCGATCCGTCATTTATATAAAAGCCGTTCTCGTGGTTGGTTGAGAACGGCTTTTCCTGTTTTGGTGCCTGCCGATGTCGGAATAACTGATTATCTTTGTTAGGATGACAGCAAAAAAGAAAATATTGGTCGGAATGAGCGGTGGAGTGGATAGCTCGGCCGTTTGTATGCTCTTGCAGGAACAAGGGTATGAAGTGATCGGACTGACGATGCGGATGTGGGACATCCCTGCGCAGTTCCGTGCGGGAAGTGATGAGCCTGCCTTTATCGGCGAAGCCCGTGAGTTGGCGCATCGGTTGGGTATTCAGCACCATACGCTGGACGTACGCGAGGAGTTTCGGAAAACCGTTGTCGCCGATTTCATCGATGAATATCTGAACGGACATACGCCCAATCCGTGTGTGATGTGCAATCTCTATTTCAAATGGCATTATCTGTTGGAAGAGGCCGACCGATTGGGCTGCGACCGGGTGGCTACAGGCCATTATGCCCGGATCGTGGAGATGAACGGAAAACTACATATCGCCAAAGGGCTTGATCCGCTGAAGGATCAGTCGTACTTCCTATGGCGTCTCGGACAAAAAGAACTGAGTCGTACGCTTTTCCCGTTGGGCGCGATGAATAAAGAAGAGATCAAAGAGTATGTATTGCAAAAGGGGTTTCGAGAAAAAGCGGAGAAGAAGGAGAGTATGGAGGTCTGTTTCATAGAGAAAGACTACCGGGATTTCCTAAAGACCCATGTGCCCGATATCGATGAGCGGATCGGTGCCGGTTCATTCGTCGACCTGCAAGGCAAAAAGATCGGACAGCATAAAGGATTTCCATATTATACGATCGGTCAACGCAAAGGGTTGGAGATCGCTTTGGGCTATCCGGCCTTCGTGGTGAAGATCAATCCGCAGAAGAATACGATTCGTCTCGGCCGTAAAGAGGAGTTGGAGAGCTCTCGTATGTTAATTCGAGATTGTCGCATCCCCGATCCGTCTTTGCTGGAGCGAGATGATCTGCTCGTGCGGATCCGTTACCGGAGCACACCACTGCCTTTTCGGATTTTAAAACACGACGACACTCATCTGCTTGCCGAATTCATCTCGCCGGCTTCGGCCGTTACGCCGGGACAATCGGCCGTCATCTATCTGGATGATATCGTAGTGGGAGGAGGAATCATTTCCGATCCGACCGAAATGAAGAAATATAAATTCTGACCTGACACATAAAGATCTACACATGAAAAAAATATTACTCGCTGTTTTTGGGATGCTTCTGCTCTCGAATATATACGGACAGGGCTCTTATAAATACCGTTTGTCATTGGTTGATAAGAGTGGTAGCTATGATTTGCTCGATAATCCGGAGCAACTTCTTTCGGAACGGGCATTGAATCGCCGCCTGCGTCAGGGGATCGAAGTGGATACGACCGACCTCCCTGTATCCGACCTCTATCTGCAGACATTACGCGAAGCCGGACTGACCATAGTAACCACATCCCGATGGATGAATACGGTGGTTGTGCAAAGTTCGGTTCCGGCGATGGAAACTACTTTGAAGACTTTTCCGTTTGTAACCGATGCGCGTCTGATCTGGAAAAGCGTAAGTTGGGGAGTAGACGGTTTCATCGAAGAGATTTATGAGGATACGCGATCTGCATCGGATATGCGGCGTCAGCTTCGTATTCACAACGGGATACAGCTGCATCAGGCCGGTTATCAAGGTGAAGGAATGTTGGTTGCGGTTATCGACGGAGGGTTCCTTAATACTGATGTAATCTCGATGATCAATCAGAACGTAGTGGGCCATCGGGATTTCGTAACGCCCGATTCGGATATATTCGCTACCCATTATCACGGTACGTCGGTCTTATCCGCGATGTCCGCCAACGATTTTCTGCAGTTGCAGGGGTCGGCTCCCAATGCTTCTTACTGGTTGCTCCGTTCGGAAGACAATGAATCGGAATATCCGGTCGAAGAGGATTATTGGATTGCCGCAGCCGAGTTTGCAGACAGTTTGGGAGTAGACGTAATCAACAGCTCATTGGGCTACAATCGTTTTGATGATCCTTCGATGGATTATACCCGTGCAGACCTCGACGGAAATACCGCCTTTATCACTCGCGGGGCCAACGCGGCCTTTACCAAAGGAATGATGATAGTCAACAGTGCGGGCAATGAAAGAAACAATACCTGGCAGACGCTCATCGTGCCTTCCGATAGCCCGAACGTACTGACGGTTGGAGCGCTCAATACCGATATGGAACCGGCTACGTTTACCAGTCCCGGTTTTACGCGCCCTTTTGTTAAACCGGACGTGGTTTCGATGGGACAGCCTACCTATATCGTCCATTCCGACGGTACCGTGGGAGGCGGAAGCGGAACATCGTTCGCTTCTCCCGTGATCGCCGGGCTTGTTACCTGTCTTTGGCAGGCGCTTCCGCAGTTGAAGAATCACGAGCTTATGGATCTGATCCGGAAAAATTCCAATCAGTTCGCCTCTCCTGATTCGCTCAAAGGGTACGGAGTTCCCGATTTTCTACAGGCATATCTGACGACCGACCTTCGTTCGGACGCAACTTCCGATTCAGATGAATACCGGTTCTATCCGATGGATCAACAGGGAAACATCTGGTGTATCGACAATCTACCCGAAGATCAATATCAGGTACGGGTATTCGATTTCGCCGGACAACTGATGGAACAGCGCTCGTTCAACGGATGTCGCTATGTGTTGAATCTCAATGGACTCAGTTCGGGGTTATACATCCTCAATCTGAATGGAAAACGATTGAAACATTCGCAACGAATCCATATTCTGAACTAATTTATAGCCGGAACGGTTAAGTCGGAAGACGAACCGCTTCCGGTTCTTTCATACGATTGATCCAATGAATCATCCTCACGAAATATCGCTATTCGAACTCAACGGCATCGTACGCAATGCCCTGAAAGATTGTTTCCCAGACCGGTATTGGGTGCGCGCCGAACTGAGCGACGTCAAAGAGAACCGAAGTTCCGGACATTGTTATGTGGAATTTGTCGAGAAAGAGAGCCGGAGGGGCAATATTGTAGCGAAAGCACGAGGTAACATCTGGGCGATGAACTGGCGTCTTCTGCGTCCGTATTTCGAAGAACAGACCGGACAGCAGTTTACCGCCGGTATCAAGGTTCTGGTCGAAGTGAGTATCGAGTTTCACGAACTCTACGGCTATTCGTTGACCGTTACCGAGATCGATCCTACCTATACCTTGGGCGATATGGCTCGACATCGGGCCGAAATCCTTCGTCAGCTCGAAGAGGAGGGAGTAAAGGATATGAACAAAGAACTCATCCTGGCTCCGGTTCCCAACCGAATCGCAGTGATCTCCTCGGCGACAGCGGCGGGATTCGGCGATTTCATGAATCAGCTAGAACATAACTCCCGTGGTTATCGATTCGAAACCCACCTTTTCCCGGCGGTGATGCAGGGAAGTCAAACCGAAGAAAGTATTATCGACGCATTGAATAAGATCTTTCGCAAGCAGGATTGTTTCGATGCCGTGGTTATTATTCGCGGCGGTGGAGCCACTTCCGACCTGAATAGTTTCGACAGTTATCTGCTGGCGATGAATTGCGCACAGTTTCCATTGCCTGTCATTACGGGGATCGGGCACGAACGCGACGAGACCGTTCTGGATTCGATCGCTCATACCCGGGTAAAGACTCCTACAGCGGCAGCCGAGTTTTTGATCGAACGGATGGATGAGGCATACGACCGGATCCTAACCCTGCAGGCTCAGCTTGATCAGACCGTGCGCGAACGATTGACGGCAGAGCGACAACGGCTCACCACCCTGACCGATGCCGTCCCGTTTTTGATCCGCGAACGGATGGCGGAAGAGAAGATCCGTACCGACCGGATTCGTTCGGCGATTACGTCACGACTTCATGGCATACTTGCTTCCGAAAAAGAGCAATTGCATCGTATTTCGGCGCAGATACCCCGTCTGGCACAGCAAAGCATCCACAAAGAGCAACTCCGGATCGAATTATTGAAAGAGCGGTTGCATACGATCATCCCGCTGCGGATGGAAGGCGCGGCGGCCCGTTTGGCTTCGCTCGAGCAGATCGTATCGCTCGTTTCTCCCGACAACATCCTTAAAAAAGGATACTCCCTGACCCTGAAAAACGGGAAGGTGATCCGGAATGTCGGAGAACTCTACCGGGGCGACCGGATTTCGATCCTGATGCAGAACGGAAGTGCCGAAGCGATCATTACGGCGATCGAACCGAATCAAGAAACCACAAAATAAAATTCCCTATACGATATGAGTAAAAAAAATGCCCCTACCTATTCGGATGCAATCCGTGAACTGGAGGAGATTGTCCGCAAACTGCAGAGCGGCGATTGTGAGATCGATGAGCTGCGCGGTTATACGGCTCGCTCCATCGAATTGCTGCGCATCTGTAAAGATAAACTGTTCAAGACCGATGAGGAGTTGAAGAAACTGCTCGAAGAGATGGAGTGATTTAATATCCACTCTGTTTTTCGGACTAAATTTTATAATTACGTCCGTTTTCTCATTCCGATTCAAGTCGGATATTCGACAATTAAGGGGGATGATTGCCAAATAATTAAAGACTCTCCGCCTTTGTTGAAAAAAAAGGTATAATTTTGTTGCCTGAAATAAATTTCACGAACTATGTCAGATAAGAAAGTAAGAGTGCGTTTCGCACCGAGTCCGACCGGACCGTTGCATATCGGCGGTGTACGTACTGCCTTGTACAATTACCTGTTTGCCAAACAGCACGGCGGAGATATGTTGCTTCGTATCGAAGACACCGATTCTCAGCGCTTCGTGCCGGGAGCCGAAGATTATATCATCGAGTCTCTCAACTGGCTTGGAATTAAGATCGACGAAGGTGTCGGCGTAGGCGGTCCTTTCGGGCCGTACCGTCAGTCGGAACGTCGCGACATCTATAAGAAATATGTAAATCAGCTATTGGAGGCCGGAAAAGCATATATCGCTTTCGATACTCCGGCTGAGCTGGAAGCTCGTCGCTCCGACGTGGCTAACTTCCAATACGATGCGTCTACCCGTATGTCGATGCGCAATTCATTGAGCCTTTCGAAAGAGGAAGTGGATGCGTTGATCGCGCAAGGTGAACAATACGTGGTGCGTTTCCGCATCGAACCGAACGAAGACGTGGTGGTCAACGACGTGATCCGTGGTGAAGTGACCATCAACTCAAGCATCCTCGACGATAAAGTACTTTATAAATCGGCAGACGAACTACCGACTTATCACTTGGCGAATATCGTAGACGACCATCTGATGGAAATCACTCATGTGATCCGTGGTGAAGAGTGGTTGCCTTCGGCTCCCCTTCATGTGTTGCTTTACCGTGCCTTTGAATGGACGGCTCCCGAATTCGCCCATCTGCCTTTGTTGCTGAAACCGGACGGAAACGGAAAACTAAGTAAACGCGACGGCGACCGTCTCGGGTTCCCGGTATTCCCGCTTGAATGGACAGATCCGAAAACCGGAGCGATCTCTTCTGGTTATCGCGAATCGGGTTATCTACCCGAAGCGGTCATCAACTTCCTCGCTTTGCTGGGATGGAACCCGGGTACGGATCAGGAGATCTTGAGCATGGATGATCTGATTCATCAGTTCTCTTTGGAACGCTGCAGCAAAAGCGGAGCTAAATTCGACTACGAAAAAGGAAAATGGTTCAACCATAAATACATTCAGATGAAGAGCGATGCCGAGTTGGCTCGCATGTTCATGCCGGTATTGGCCGAACACGGTATCCACGCTTCCGAAGAGAAAGTGGAAAAAGTGGTTGCTTTGGTCAAGGAGCGCGTCAACTTCGTCAAAGAATTGTGGGATCAGGGATCGTTCTTCTTCGTAGCTCCACAGCTGTATGATGAGAAGACCGTGAAGAAACGCTGGAAAGCGGAATCGCCCGAACAGATGGCCGAACTGGCCGGAGTATTGGAATCGATCACCGATTTTACGCCGCACAATACCGAAGAGATCGTAAAAGCATGGATTGCCGAAAAAGAATACCATCTGGGCAATATCATGAATGCGTTCCGCCTTGCGATCGTCGGAGAGCCGAAAGGACCGCACATGTTCGATATCATTACCGTGATCGGTAAAGCCGAAACAATAGCGCGTCTGAAAAGAGCGATTGAGACGATTTAAATCTACATTAAAAATACACATCCGGTGTGATCTCTTTGTCACTGAAAAGGGATTACGCCGGATTTCTGACCTTTCTGATTCCGATGAAACCTTATAAAATTATACTCTTATTCTTTTTTGTATCTATATGTATGAGTGGGCACGCCCAAAAACTGCTTTGGGATGTCGATTTTAAAGGTTTCTTCGATAACCGGGAATTCAAAGCACCTTACCAGATCCCGCAAACGTTCTTCGGGACGAGGCTGTCGCCCGAGATCGGTGTGGAGATCCGCGACGAACATCGATTGAAATTCGGTGTGAGTTGGATTGCGGAGTTTGACACCGAACAGAAGTCCGATTTTGACTGGACCGTGTATTATGCATATACGCGCCCCTCGTTTACCGTCGCATTCGGTTCGTTTCCACGCAAACTGCTTGCAGAGGAGATGCCTCCCTCGATGATGTATGATTCACTCCTGTATTTTAATCCCAATATCAATGGCGCATTGCTCCGTTATACGCGCGAAGCGGGTCATGTCGAGGCATATATCGATTGGCGCAGTCGTCAGGGAGAAGATAAGCGGGAGATCTTTACGATCGGTACCGACGGTCGATACGCCTACAAGCGGCTTTACGGAGGATGGTATGCTACCGTGACGCATTTCGCAAAATCCAAGAGATCGGAAAATCAGAATGTCATCGACAATATTATCGGCAACCCTTATCTCGGAGTCGATCTGTCGGGTCTTACCTTTCTTGATTCGCTTACGATCCAGGCCGGAGCTCTGCTTTCAGCCAACCGGAATCGTGGCGACGGGATATGGCATACGCCCGCGGGATTCTTAGGTCAGGTTACGCTCGGTTGGCGTTTTCTCGAATTGAAGAACGTCGTTTATTCAGGAAATAATCAACTTACATTCTATGAAGAGTTCGGGTCGTTGCTTCACTCCGGCGATCCGTTTTATCGTGCCGGTTTCTACGACCGACTTGATTTGAATATCTATTTTTTAAGAAATAAGTTCGTCGAATGTAAAGGTTCTGTTTGCCTTCATTTTGTAGACGGAAAGGTTCAAAACCAACAACAATTGATCGTTCGCTTTGTAATCGATCAGGATATGGTCCGATGGCCGAAGCGGATTTTTAACAAATAATACAAGCTGAGAAGCTGGATCCTTCGACGAAAGGATCATAACGATGCACATATGAGACAAATTTACAGTGCGGGAATCTCTCTTTACGCCACTGCTGTGAAGCTGGCAGCTTCGCGCAATCCCAAGGCGCAGAAAATGGTTGACGGTCATAGAGAAGTATTTGCTTATCTGGAGAAGAACCGCCAGCCCGGCGACCGCTATCTCTGGTTCCATGCTGCTTCTTTGGGCGAATTCGAACAGGGACGTCCGCTGATCGAACAGATCAGAAAGGATCATCCCGAATACAAGATTCTGCTGACCTTCTTCTCTCCCTCCGGATATGAAGTACGAAAGAATTATCAGGGAGCCGATTTGATTTGCTATCTCCCTTTTGACAAACCGGCGCTAGCCGAGCGATTCATCGAAATCATCCAACCTGAAAAGGCATTTTTTATTAAATATGAATTTTGGGCGAACTACATCCGTGCGCTCAATAACCGTCATATCCCCGTTTATCTGGTATCGGCTATATTCCGCCCGACTCAGATCTTCTTTCGATGGTATGGCGCTTTCTTCCGCAACCTGCTTTCCTGCTATTCGGGTATTTTCGTACAGGACGAGAGTTCGCGCGAATTGCTCGACCGGATCGGTGTTGCGAATGTTGAAGTGACCGGCGATACCCGCTTCGATCGGGTACGAGCCATTATGCAGGAAGCAAAAGAGCTACCGTTGCTGGAGGAGTTTTCCGGAAAAGAGGGGCTGACGCTTATCGCGGGGAGTACCTGGCCTAAAGACGAAGATATCATCATCCGTCATCTCAACGCCCATCCCGACCTGAAACTGGTTATCGCTCCGCATGAGATTCATGAAGAGCATATCCGCGAGATCATCGGTAAGCTCAAAGTTCCCTTCGTTCGCTATTCGCAGGCTGAAGGCAAACCGCTTCCGGCCGATGCGCGTTGTTTGATCGTCGATTGTATCGGGCTTCTGTCTTCTGTCTATCGTTACGGACAGATCGCTTATATTGGCGGAGGTTTCGGTGTGGGTATACATAATATATTAGAAGCCGCGGTTTATGGTATGCCTGTCATCTTCGGGCCTAATTACGGAAAGTTCCGCGAAGCCCGCGAATTGATCGCGGCACGCGGTGCCTATTCGGTAGAGAACGAATCGCAATATGACGAGCTCATGACTGATTTCAACGATCGTGATTTTCTGAAAACGACGGGACAGATCGCAGGCTATTATGTATCTCATAACGCAGGTGCGACAGCCAAAATCCTGAAGAAAATTTTTTAAGGGCTTTTTTTACGATATAAAGGGTTAAAGGTGTGGAGTTTAAGCTTCACACCTTTCTTTTTTGCTTTTTTGTAATCTCTACTTTCGTTTTTTTATGGCGAATTGCTATCTCTATATTGCAATTATTTCTATTTTTGCACCAGATTTCAACTGAGATAAACACAACCTATAAAATACTTATCCAAGATGGACTTAATGAATCAGATCATTGCCCGCGCACAGGGCAATAAACAACGTATCGTGCTACCGGAAGGTACAGAAGAACGTACAATGCGTGCTGCAGACAAACTGATCGCAGACGGCGTAGCAGATGTAATCCTGATCGGGAATCCCGCAGAGATCCTTGCTTTTGGTGAAGCTAACGGACTGACACATCTTCCGAACGCTACGATTGTAGATCCGATCAATAACGAAAAGAAATCCGTTTATGCCAATCTGCTTTTCGAATTGCGCAAAAGCAAAGGTATGACGATCGAACAAGCTGAAAAGCTTGTGGAGAATCCGCTTTTCCTCGGATGTCTGATGATTAAGAACGGTGATGCCGACGGAGAGGTGGCAGGTGCAGCCAATACGACAGGAGACGTGCTTCGTCCCGCATTCCAGATCGTGAAGACAGCTCCGGGCATCAGTGTCGTTTCCGGCGCTTTCTTGATGTTCATGCCTGATAAGTCATACGGTGACAATGGTGTGATGGTGTTCGGCGACTGTGCCGTGCTTCCTAACCCGACTGCTGCCGAATTGGCTCAGATCGCTGTGTCTACGGCTCGTACGACACGTGCAATCGCAGGTATCGAACCGCGCGTTGCGATGTTGAGCTTCTCAACCAAAGGCAGTGCGAAACATGAGATGGTAGATAAAGTGGTTGAAGCGACCCGTCTTGCCAAAGAGATGGATCCGTCTGTTGAAATCGAAGGTGAACTTCAGGCTGATGCCGCTCTTGTTCCATCGGTAGCTGCTAGCAAAGCTCCGGGAAGCACCGTAGCCGGTAAAGCCAACGTATTGGTATTCCCATCACTAGAAGTGGGTAATATCGCCTATAAACTTGTTCAGCGTCTTGCAGGTGCTGAAGCTGTCGGTCCGATCCTTCAGGGTATTGCCGCTCCGATCAACGACCTTTCTCGTGGTTGTTCGGTAGATGATATCTATAAATTGGTGGCAATCACAGCCAACCAGGCGATCGGAATCAAAGAACAGAAATAATCTCACTCACAAAAACTCACTTAGGCTGCTGAGCCTGACTCAAAACCAACAGTTATATGAAAGTATTAGTATTGAACTGCGGTAGCTCTTCATTGAAATACAAATTGATCGATATGAAGAACGATGTGGAAATGGCATCGGGTGGTGTCGAAAAAATCGGTATTCCCGGATCATTCCTTAAGTTTGTTCAGCCTGACGGCAAGAAGGTAGTGCTGGAGCACGAGATGCCTTCTCATCAGGAAGCGATCGAATTCGTTCTTGACATCCTTGCCAGCAAGGAATACGGCGTAGTGGCTTCGCTTGACGAAATCGACGCAGTAGGTCACCGTGTGGTTCACGGAGGCGAAAAATTCAGCGAAAGCGTATTGATCACCGATGAGGTGCTTGCAAAAATCGTTGAATGTATTCCATTGGCTCCGCTTCATAACCCACCGAACATTGCAGGTATCAAAGCGATCGAAGAGTTGATCCCAGGCAAACCTCAGGTGGCTGTATTCGATACCGCTTTCCATCAGACTATGCCGGCTGAAGCATATATGTATGCTCTTCCATATAAAATGTACCGTGATTATGGCGTACGCCGTTACGGTTTCCACGGAACAAGCCACCGCTACGTATCTCGTCGCGCTTGTGACTTCTTGGGTCTTGATTACGACACACAGAAGATCATCACTTGCCACATCGGTAACGGTGCATCGATCACAGCCGTTAAAAACGGAAAATCGATCGATACTTCAATGGGATTCACTCCGACAGAAGGTTTGATCATGGGTACGCGTTCGGGTGACGTTGATCCGGGTGCTCTTTCTTTCATCATGGAAAAAGAGGGTCTGAATGCGCAAGGTCTTTCTGATTTGGTAAACAAACAGAGCGGTGTATTGGGTATCTCAGAGATGGGATCTGATATGCGTGATATCGAAGACGGCGTAGCGGAAGGTAACGAACGCGCGATCCTTACGATGAACATGTACGATTACCGTATCAAGAAATACATTGGCGAATATGCTGCCGCTATGGGTGGTGTAGACGTGATCGTATTCACAGGTGGTGTTGGTGAAAACCAGTGTCCTACCCGCGAAATGGTATGTAAAGGTCTTGAATTCATGGGTGTAGAGTTCGACGCTGAGAAAAACCGCGGATTGCGTGGTAAAGAGGCGGTATTGAACTTGCCGACTTCTCGCGTGAAAGTAGTGGTTATCCCTACCGACGAAGAATCGATGATCGCTCAGGATACTGTAGAGATCGTAAACGGAAAGAAATAATCTGAAGCGTTTTTACGATACGATATTACTTTATATGTAGAAAGGTCATGCTCCATACGGGGCATGACCTTTTCTTTTAACCAATCAAGCAGGATGAGACGGCTCTGTATTTCACAGAGCCGTTTTTTATTTGAATCATCTTTGGTTGAGATGAATCGCTTTGTTCCAACCCTTTCCTTCGATCCGGATGATAAACCGGTTTTCAGAAAGTTTAAGTGGGATGAATACGTTCTCGTCGCTGTTCACCTCAAACGATCGTATGATCTGCCCGTTTAGGTTATAGAGAGCGATCCGTTCGATCCAAGCATGGCTGCCGTTGATCACATTCAGGATTGATCCGTCCAGATAAACGTTCAGCTCGTTCGCCGACGTGCCGATTAAGCCGTCTACAAGAGTCTGGAATTGATCCTGAGTAGCCCACGCACTGGTTCTACCTTCGTCGCATGATGCTTTAACGCTCCAGAGGTACGTCGTATTCTCGAGTAACTCATGCACGTCACAAGTTGTTTCGTTCAGAGCCGGAACGCTTGTCCAGGATGTTATGTGTCCTGCGCGATAGCGTACGTCCCAGGAGATATGCAGATCGTCTGCATCCCATTGCAGGCGTACCGTATTGTAATCAAGCATCGAGGTCTGGAGATTGACCGGTGTGATACACTCCGGAACAGCCGTTGTGCGGAATTCGAGGATCGATGACCACAAGCTGGTTTCCGTATCCGAGCAAATGCTGCGCAGACGGATGGAGTAGGTTGTTTCAGCCTCCAGATCGTCGATCGATACCGTGTTGGATTCGATCATTCGGATCTCCCATTCGCCATTTCCTTTACGCAGGTTCAACTCATAATGTTCGGCGTTTCCGTCCCATTCAATCAATGCTGAGTTGTGAGTCGGTTCGATCCGGATGTTATCCGGAGTGAAGCAGGTTACCTCCGGAGTGACGAACTGAGCCGTTTCGCTCCATTCGCTGCGATCCCCTTCGGCTTCGCTACATACCGATTGCAACTCGTATTCGTAGGTAGTCTGCGGATTCAAGCCTTCCAGACGAATCTGATTCGTTTCCACGCTGCGAGTGCTCCATTCGTCAGAACCATATTCCCGGTAACGGAACATATACGTCATTGCGTCCCCTTCCCAATTCAAGGATGCCGCGTAGGCGCTGGTCTGAGCCGATACGTTCTCAGGAAGCAGACACGGCGCCAATGACTGGGTTGTGAATTTTACGATCACGACGCGTGCCGTATCGTCGATCGCACACATTTTGGTGATGCCCACTTCATAAACCGTACGTGGAGACAAATCGGTCAACTCTACGCTCTTTTCGGTCGTCACGATATAATCTTTGGCAGTCGAACCGCTTTCACGGACGAAATACAGACATTCGTCCGATTCGCTCGTCCAGCTTATCGTCGCGCTTTCCGTCGTGATATCGTTTACTTCTGCTTCAATGTCCGTCGGACAAGTCGCTTCGTATTCGATCGAGCGGATCTGAGCCGAAGATGCTCTGCCCGTTGTTGAGCGCACATAGATTCCGGTTCGGATCAATCCCTCCATGCCCGCGAGCGAAACCGAATAAACGTTCGTTTGGTTTGCTTCCGGAAGTTCCGATTTCGGAATGGTCAAAACTACATCCGATTGATTGAACGTTTCACCGCCGTCTTTCGAAACGACTACATAATAGGTTTCGTCGTTTTCCAGATTGCTCTTCATCGTCAGTTCAAACTTGAAGTTATAGTTTGCCGATCCGTCTTCCAGATTTACGGCAGGAGTGATCGCCCATTCGTTTGTAGAGTTTCCGCTACCCGATAAAATCAGACCTTTGCTGTTGAACGAATTCATCCATGCCCATTGCGGATTGCAGTTTTCCGTACAGAATTCCGTCGGTTCACCGATCGCACCGCTCGTCAATGTCCATCCCGGTTTCGCGATACCGTCTGTCAGATCCTGAATGAACGGTACGCTATATCCCGAGCGGAACGTGTAGGAGCGAGACCATACGCTGTTGCTGTTCATCGAACATTTCGCGCGTACCTGCACCTCGATGTCCTGCATCGTAGGGATTCCTTTCAATGTGCATGATTTGGTATATACCTCGATCGGATCGCTCCATTCTTCGGCGTCAGCCGCGCGGTATCTTACGTCCCACATACTTTCGTTTCCTTGCGAATCCCAGGTTACGGTCGCTTGATCGCCCAATATCGAACTTTCCGCTACCGTGATATCTATCGGATAATCACATGTATTCTTTTCTTCCATCCTAACATTTTTGATGGTTAGGTACATGCTTTGATAAGCATCCCAGAAAACACGAATTTT
>CAMTOW010000009.1 GCA_947074245.1 uncultured Bacteroidales bacterium
CCCATACGTCAACCCTCCCCCATAGATAAATTCGTTCGGGTTTCGCAGGATATGCAACAATTTATCATCCGTCGAGGCCACATTGCCCGTCAGAGTTATGTAGTTGTTGTCGGCGATTCGTTGCCGGAGGTCCAGACGCAAAGCGACGATGGCATTATCAGCCAATTCGACCCGTCCCACTCCCATAAACGGGATTTGATGATCCGAATAACGCCCAAACATGTTCCCTCCGATCATATTTCGAAATGCGAAAGGCAGTTGGTCATTTCCCCAGATATAGCGAAAAGAGACGGCAGGCATGATTGAGAATCGTGCTCCGGGCGAAAATACCCCCTGCCAGGAAGCAGCCAGTGTAGAGAATGGCAGATCATGATTGTATGTCACGCAATTATCGGTATAAAACGAATAGTCAATCCGCGCTTTTCGCCCTTTGGTCGGATAGCATACCTCATTAAACGTATCGAATTGCAGGCTTCCGTAGTAACTGATCAGTCCTTCCGAGCGAGTTTTATAAGCATCCGGCGCATCGGTCGGCAATATGTTGTTTTTATAATGCAGGTATTGGTAACGCCCTCCGCATCGAAACAAAAGTTTATGCTTCCATACATCCGAAAAGCCGATTTCCACCAATTGCTGCATCGATGTATAATTGGAGTATTTATGACCTTTGCGATACAAATCAAAATCATCGTATTTAAACAGATACCCGACATTGATTTTCATCATCATCCACGGTTCGATCACATAGTTTAATCCGGCATACGTTCGGTCTCCGAAACGAACCATCGCGTCCAATTGCGATTTCTTGCGCGTATTCAATCCGAATACGCCGTTTGCAAGGACGGCCACGAACTCCTCCGTATCGACACGCAAACCCAGGTTGAATGTTTTTTCATTTTTCTCCTCTAAGGTAAAATGCAGATCATAAACTCCATTCCCCACCTCAATCAGTTTATAGGTAACTCCGGTATAGGCCATCGTGGCATAAAATGTAGAAACCGCGTTCTTGATCTGAGTCTTCGTGATAAGAGAGTTCTCACTCAGCTTACATTGTTTCAATATCTTGGTCTCATCCTCCGGATCGCTGCCCGAAAATACGATGTCCCGTATTTCAAACGTATCTTTCGAAATGGATGTGAAAGGGCCGTGTAGCGCGGGTTGATAGGTTTGATCGATCCCGATTCGGGGTTTCAAGGCGAGCAATGAATCGAAATGAGCGCGAGCGGTCACCTCGCCTCGCAGCCGGATCGAGTCGATGGCACTCGGAGAGAAACTGGCTGCCGTATATTTGGAAAGATCCACATTGATGAAAACATCCGTATTCCGCACTGCCTCTTCATAAGCGGGCCACCCGTATACGCCCACGATCTGCCCCAATATATCGCCGATGGTGTTTATGTTCTCTTCCTTCTTGATCGGTTCGTTTACATTCACCCCGATAACGATATCAGCCCCCATCTCTTTGGCGACATTTACCGGATAGTTGTTTTTCAACCCACCGTCGATCAGAATCATGTTATCCAGTTTCACCGGCTCGAATACGCCCGGTATCGACATGCTGGAGCGCATGGCGGTTGACAAGACCCCTTTGTTGAATACAAACTCATTTCCCGTAAGGATATCCACGGCGACACAGGCGAATGGAGTCGGAAGCGTGTTGAAATCAATCGAATCGTGATAGCCGTAGGTAAGCTCGGCAAACAGGTTGGCTAGATTCTGCCCCTTCATAATCCCCGACCCGAGGCTCTCTTTGGGTTTCTTCGTAAACGGTAAGGAAATCACATATTTCTCGGCTCGCTTTTTCTCTTCGAAGGTACGTTCATCCCGTTTCGGTTTATCGCTTAACACATGCATCCAGTCCTGCTTATTGACCATGCTGTCGATCTGATCCGGCGTATAACCGATCGAATAAAGACCTCCGATGATCGATCCCATACTGGTTCCCACCACCATGTCGATCGGAATCCCCGCTTCTTCGATCACCCGCAGCGCTCCGATATGGGCCATACCTTTGGCTCCGCCTCCGCTCAATACCACGGCGACTTTTTTACGTCCCTCTTCTTTTGCCGATAAAGTGAATACAATTAGTTGGAATATAAAAAGTAACCGAACGATGCGTTTCATAATGGATGGAATTCTGAATGTCGTTTAATATCTGTTTGCAAATTTAGAAGATAACATGAAATACCTTCCGCATATTTCATTATTAGTTGTTAAGACAATAAATATCAATTCCGCAAAACAAAATACCCCGACTGATGACATCATCAGTCAGGGTATTGTCGAATCAAATATTAACCACATTAAAAATTATCTCGCACACACACATCGAGATAAAATATCATTTAGCGAATGCATCCATCGCAACGGTCGGTTTGCCGTTATCATCGAATGCGCCTTTGCCGTATGCCTTCCAGTCACCGTAACATTGCGGCTCCCAATAAAACATCCCCAGATTCGCTTTCATATCTTTTGTTTTGTCGCGCAATAGAAGCAGCCACTCTTTACAGTGTTCCGGATCTGCCGCTGCCATTCCCACTTCACACATCATCACCTCACATCCGAACTTTTCAGTCAATGCCTTCATATTGGCCACGCACGCTTCGGTTTTCGTTATATACTCGTCAATTTCCGGATATAGCGACATCCCGATCACGTCCCATTTCCCTCCGTTCGATTTCAATCCGTCGAAAATCCAATTGAACAGATCACTGCGATCTCCCTCTTGAAGATGAACGATCACTTTTGCGTTCGGAAATACCGATTTTACGGCATCATATCCCGCGTTGTTCAAACGCGCGTAGTTGGCCATCGAGATATCGGCTTTCCCTTCGTTCCACAACATGCCGTTGCCCGTTTCGTTCCCGACCTGCACCCATTCCGGAGTGATTGCCATTTCCTGAAGTCCGGACAGGATATCTACCGTATGGGTCTGCACGGCTTCACACAACTGATCCATTCCATAATCGGCCCACGAAACCGGTTTGGTCTGTTGTCCCGGATCCGCCCAACTGTCGCTGTAATGGAAGTCTACCATCAGTCGCATTCCCAGATTATTCGCGCGATAAGCTTTCATCAGGAAGTCTTCCCGATTACACCAGCCCTCTTGCGGATCTACCCATACGCGCAATCGAATGGAATTTACTCCCAGCGATCGCAACAAGGTCATACATTCGGTTTCGCGTCCTGCTTCATCGTAAAACTTGATTCCGCTTTTCTCCATCTCTGTGAGCCAGCTTACGTCGGCACCTCGAGCCAAACCGCTCATATCGTAAACTGGCTTTTCAACCGGTATTCCGGGTTCCGCTTCATCACATCCCTGCATCAGAAATGTGAAAAGCAACCCGATTGACAGAATAGTGAATATCTTATTTTTCATAGAATTTGCTGATTATTGTAATGTATATGTTCCTTTGGTCAGATCCACAACGCGCGTATAGTTACCGGGTGCTACAGATGCATCATCCGTAATTCCCTGACCCTGATAATAAAGATTGCCTTCGTTTCCTCCGAAGAAATGATCCCACGAACCGTTTACATAAAGTTTGAATCCCCAAGGAGATCCGAAACGGATTTCCAGATCGGATGTGTAAACTCCCGATACGGAGGTCTCGGTCATCTCGATCATAGTCCAGTCATCGTGAAATCCGGCATAGCTTACCGTTTCGATCGCGACCAGATTATAGCTCATGGCTTTCATCGAAACATCAAAAAGCCACAATCCCTCTTCCGGAGCCGGAATATTCTCTCCGCTTTCGGCGCTGAACGTTCCGCTTTCCGCCGTTCCGTCCACAAAGCCCAATGCGCTCGACCAATCTTGCTCGGTATAGAACTTATATCCCCATAAGGAGTTCACGTTCACGGCGCCGGCATATCCCAACTTCTCCTCATCATACAATACCAGATAGTTATCGAATGTCCATCCGCCGCTGATTCCGTCATCGATGCCCGATAGCCATAGATTCTTACTGATCTCTTCCGGTTCTTCCGATCCGGAGGATACGGTACATACGAATTGAAGCGGATTAGACAGGTCTACCATCAGGGTATATTCGCCTCCGGCCGGTACTGAGAGTGTCAGATCCGAAGCCTGAGTTCCGAATAGCAGGTTGGAAGCCGTACCGCCAAATCCTACCGGTGTAGTTACCGCCGCATCATCCGTAGTTCCCGAATCGAAGTTATACTGTTTTCCTTCACCCGTCAGACGGATGCTGATTTCGCTTGCATTGCTTGAGAATGGAAGCATCCAGCGATTGTTCGCTCGATCATAGGTCATTTCGCCCGATATACCTCCGCTCACGGTCAGTTGCGGGATATACAATGCGCTCCATAATTTCGTTGTAGTATTGAGTTCGGTATAATAGCATCCCCCGAATCCCGGATACCACATATTCCAGCTACTGGCATCATTCGTGATGCGGAATTCGTTTCCGTCTTCTCCTACATTGCCCCATACGGTATCGTCACCCTCTTTCAAGAAGAAGTTGTACCAGGCTACTGCGCCTACGAATCCTTTGTAATTTCCGTCGGCCGCTTCCGAATACAAGAAATTATCGGTAAAGACTCCGTCTTTGTCAAGTATGAATCCGCGTGTCATATCGATGTGATATGCCGTTACCTTTACCGTTTCCACATTGCTGTATACCGGTTCCATATTCGCGCCCAAATAACTTTTCAAGGCGAAATATACCGGAGTAGCTTCATCCGGTTCTGCACCCAGGTTTTTGGCGATCGTATTCAGTTCGGCGCCGGTGTAGGCTCTCGAATGCGATTCTTCAAGACTCTCTACGCCGTCCGAAAGGTCTTCCGACAACGATACGACCAGATACGTGGAAAGCAGATTCGATATGCCCATATTGGGATTGCTGATCGTGATCGTCTGAGGTGTCCAGGCGATGGATAACGCGATCGCGTTACTTTTCTCTTTCGTCAAAACGACATTTTTCAGACTGGCTACGAGATTCGTATCTTCCAGATCGGATACGGTAATCATTTTGCCGTCTTTTTCACATCCTGCCCATACCAACAACGAGCATAGCAAGAATAGTTTGTGAAATATATTTTTCATTCGTATGATATTAAGGGCTTTAATAATTTTCATTCGTCATATTCGGATTAGCCGACAATTCGGAAGAAGGAATCGGATAGATGTTATATTTCGCATCCACGCTCTTTCCGTCTTTCACGCCGCCTTTCCACTGCCAGATATAATTCGAGGTCGTGAATTTACCATGGCGGATCAAGTCGGTTCGTCTTGTACATTCCCAATAGAGCTCACGGCAACGCTCATCCAAAATGAAATCCGGCGTCAACTGTCCCACTACGATATGTCCGTCATTCGATCCGTAAGCACGATATCGTAAATCATTGACATACGACAAAGCTTCTGTCATCGATGATCCCGAACCTCCTTTTACGACCGACTCGGCCAGCATCAGATAGATATCCGCAAGGCGAAACATCGGATAATCGGTATTCACACCGTCTGCACCTGTATTGGAAGCGGCTTCTCCTCCATCGGTCAGATTGGTCCATTTGGTTACATAATATCCGTTCGACTGATCGTCCACTTTATCCAGATACTGGGATTGTCCTTCGGTAAAGAAGTTTCCGCGTTTGTCTTCTTCTGCGAATTTCGACGATGCCTCTCCTCGGATTCGAAACATTCCCCATCCGTTGGTCACTCCGTAATCAGATGCGATCATATAATCGGATGTACTGCTTACCGCTCCGCATACGATATAGGTAGTTGATCCCCACGATACGGTATGCTGTGCGTCTACGACGAATGGCAGAATGATCTCGTTGGTACGCAAATGGTTCTCGGCATTGAAGAGTTTCTGATAATCTGCCTCCAGCGAATAGCCTTCTGCGATCACTTTCTTACAAGCGGCGATGCACTCGTTATAATATGATTTTTTCACATACACTTCCGCGTTCAGATACATCTTCGCCAAAAGGCTCCAGGCTGCGGCGCGAGGTGCTCTTCCGTATTCACACTCGGTTCTTGAAAGCATCTTATCCCCGGTCTCGATCAATTCCGATTCGATGAAGCTGAATAATTGGTCTGCGTTATAACACGGCGGGATGAATGCGCCTACCGGATCGTTTTCACTCACGAACGGGCCTTTTCCATATAGATCCAGAGCATGATAATAAGCCAAAGCTCTCAAAAAACGAGCCTCTGCTGTGAATTGCCGAATGGTTCCCTGTTCGTTTTCATTGAATTTCGCGATTTTCGACTCGGTCGAGTTGCGTAAAAATTCATTACAAAGCGCTACGGTATAATAGATTCTGTAATACATATCCGTTACCCACGGATCGTTCGCGTCCCACGACAGATAAGTCAGATCATATACCTTATCTCCTTCAAGCCAGGTAGATGCCAATTCGTCGGTACCCGATTCCTGCAGATTAAAATAACACCGCATATAATCATATCCCGAATTGCTGCCCAAATCCGCGTCTCCGTCTTTTTCCTGTCCGGTTATTACATAAGACGCATACAATTTCGCAAGTACGGCTTTGTAATTATCCACCGAAATATATACGTTTCCGGATGTGGTCTGTTGGTTGGGCATCTGATTCAGCTGGTCCACGCATCCCGTCAAAGAGAGCAGACCGACTGTACAGAACATATATAAGTATTTTTTCATTTGATTCTTTTTTATGGTATTAAACACCGTGTTTTATCTCTATGGTAGGAGATCGTTACAACTCAAGTCCGATACTCACGGAGAAAGTTCTCGGACGCGGATAGAATGAACTGTCCATTCCGTTCGGTACCTCCGGATCCACTCCCGAATATTTCGTAATGGTAAATACGTTCTGTACCATTCCGCTTACATAGAGCGAGCAGTTCTTGGCCACTTTTCCGAAATTATAGGTAAGCGTCACATTATCCATTTTCAAGAAAGATGCGTTCTCCACATAATAGTCGCTTAGGTATTGGCGGTTCTTGAATCCGGTTTCCAGATAGCTGCTCGAAAGGTTATTCAACTGATAAGAGTTGTATGACATGGTGCTCCATGCTCCCGAGTTCATCGCCATACCGTTGTACACATAGTTCCCGATGTTGGAACGGAAACTCATGCCCAAATTCCACTTCTTATAACGCAACGACGTGCTGAATCCCAATATATAATCCGGAGCCGGTGAGTGATAGCGGTAACGGTCGTCCGAGTTGATCTGTCCGTCGCCGTTCAGGTCGGCGTATGCGCCCTCGATCGGTTTACCCGATGTATCGTATAATTGATGATATACATAAAACATATACGGCGTATACCCTTCACTCAATACCTGGAAGTGATAACTGTCAATCGTCGGTCCGGCCAATGTATTCATCATCTTTGTTCCTTTCACTAAAGACAGGTTTTTGATCTTTACATCTTGCCAGGTCATATTGAAACTCAAATCCCATGTAAAATCTTTCGTATCGATCGGGCGGGCGTTTAGCGTTACCTCAATCCCTTTGCTGTCTACGTTTCCGACATTGGTCAGAATCGATTTATCAAAATTGGTACCTGCCGGAGAAGGTACCGTAGCCAGCAAATCTTTGGTCTTACGGGTATAATAGTCGAAACTTCCCGATAATTTGTTCTGCAAAACTCCGAAATCAAATCCTACGTTATAAGAGGTGGTCGTTTCCCATTTCAGATCCGAAACATACGCTTCCGGGCGATAGGTATTCAGAAACGTATTCCCGAATAGATATTGAGCGCCAATTTGCGAATAAGTATATACCGGCAGGTAGCTGTAGTTCCCGATTCCGTCCTGCTGTCCGGTTTTACCGTAGCTGGCGCGCAGTTTCAAATTATCCAGTGCTGTGAATCCTCGCATAAACGATTCCTCATGTACTCGCCAACCGAGTGCCACCGAAGGGAATGTTCCCCAACGATTGTCCTGATTGAAACGAGACGTACCATCACGACGTACGGTCGCTGTCAGAATATAACGTGAATCAAACGTATAGTTCAAGCGTCCATAATAAGAAAGCAGCGTATGACGCTGATCTGTTGCGGCAGTCGTGCTTTGTGCGACTCCCTCTGTATTCAGTTCCGAATAAGCTTTGGTTTTGCTCGTCCATTTCTGGAAGTCATATCCGGCGGTCGCTTCGATATTGCTTTTCAGTCTTTCCGAGTAGTTGCTGTAATTCAGATATGCCGTAAAGAGTTTGTTGCTGTTGTCCTGCGGTCCGTAACGATAATCACGTCCGCCGGTCGTATAATAGGTTGCAGCTTCGGCAGGCATATAGATATGTCCTTTTCCTTGTGCGAAGTCTCCCCCCAGTGTGGCATGTGCCGATAATTCCGGAAGGAAATGGAATTTATAATCCACATCGAAGTTCCCTACGAAACGTTTGATCTTACTGGTCGAATGGTATTGGTTGATTGACCCCAACGGGTTTCTCACGCCGTTCGTAACGGGAGTTCCGGTATTATCGATCGCTTCCGTATATCCTCCGAACAGATCACTACCCGAATAAACCGGAAGAGTCGGATTAAAAGTAGAAGCTCCCCAGATGGAGTTCTGATCGGCAAACGTGTTATTGTTGATCGATCCCTTGGCATTCACCGTCACTTTCAGATGATCCTTGAAGAACGACGGATTAAGCGTGATGCTCCCCGTATAGCGTTCGGCGTTGTCTTTCTTCAAAATTCCGTCTTGATAATAGTATCCTACTGATACGCGATAAGGCAAAAACGAAGCGATACTTCCTGCTACGCTCAAGTTGTTGTCCGTTCCGAATGCGGTTTTATAGATTTCATCGTTCCAATCGGTATTTGCATTACCCAAAAGTGCTTTCTGAGCATCATTTCCCTGTGTATTCACCACATCGCGAAACTCGGATATCGAAAGCATATCTGCGTTTTTCGTTTTGGTCTGGATGGAATTCGTCGTCGAAAAGTTGATTTTCGGTCTTCCCGAATTACCTTTCTTCGTCGTGATCAGAATTACCCCGTTTGACGCTCGCGAACCATAAATGGCGGTTGACGAAGCATCTTTCAGAATCGTCATGTTCTCAATATCGTTCGGGTTGATCAGACTCAGGAAGTTCCCGCTGTTTCCGCTGATACCTCCTGTTTCCAATGGCACTCCATCCAAAACGATCAATGGGTCGTTGCTTGCGTTCAAAGAAGCGCCGCCGCGGATTCGGATCGTGCTTCCCGATGTCGGCGAACCGCTTTGTGACATAATCTGTACCCCCGATACCTTTCCGTTGATCAACTGTTCCGGAGAACTGATCAATCCGCCGTTGAAATCATCCTTGCTGATGCTCGATACGGATCCCGTCAGGTCACTTTTTCGTTGTGTACCATACCCTACCACGACTACATCGTTCAGTTGCTGTGTCAGTGGTTCCATTTTATAACGGATCACTCGCGATGCCGGTATAGCTACCAGTGCCGGTTGGTATCCGATGAATGAGAGTTGTAGATTTCGGATTGATGAAGGCACCTTCAAGGTGAAGTCTCCGTCAATACCGGTGGTCGTACCCTGCGACGAACCCTCTGCAAGAACGGTTACCCCGATCAAAGGCTCGTTTAGCTCATCGACAATCATACCGGTCACAGTTATTTCCTGTGCGTATCCCGAAGCCGAATGGGTCAGCATCAGAACGAACAATATCCGGTAGGACATCTTCATGATAAAATTTAAGGTTGTTTTTTCCATAATAATTAGTCTTGATATTTACTTCAAAGAAACTGTAAGCATATTGTCATGTAAAGGTGTCGTTGTAGACACCTGGATGTATTCGATTGTTGTCGGATCAAATGCCGTTTTCTGCGAAGGCATGAATGATTTATTCAGAAATACAGGATAAGCATGCGGCAGAAATAAAGTCGGTACGTGTTCAAAAACCCTAAAATCACACACATAAACACCTTTTTCATTTCTCTGAGGAACAGCTTCATAGCTATATCCCATCGAATCGATAAACACAAATCTCAAATCTTTCAAATCCTGATCCGAAGTTATCTCTACCGCATTCTGTATCACTGACGGACTCATTCGTCCGATCGGAAAATCTCCGATATATTTTTTCAAATAATAAGTTTTGTCACCCGGTTCGCCCCAATCCGGCACGGTGTAAATCTCCTGCCCCGCTTTCATGGTGACCGGATCGATCAGTACCATTGGTGCCTCTTCCCCGTATAAAGGTGTCTCGTAATGACTCTCCGAGATATAATCCCAATCCAAAGGCATTCCTTCAACTCCCTCAGGCCATGTATACGCTTTTCCGCCTGAATAAGCTACGAGGTTATAGCGCAACTTATCTCCGCTCAGCCATTCCGCCGGAATTTCAGCCGTATATTCAAAACCGATCGTCGGTTCCAGTTTCACATACGGATTCTCTTCATTCCAGAAAGAGATCTGATCCGTATACAATACGATCGAATCGATCGGATACTCGGATGCGGCGATTGTATTGATCCGCAGCGGTCGATTTTGATAAGCCATCGGTTCCGGAGTATGGTTGATCCGGCAAACTGGCACATTGGATGCCGGAGCTACATATTCACACAGTTGTATGTTGCCATGTTTCATCCCTAAATCCGGAGTTTTTACACGTTCCGATTTCAGCAGATATGTTCCGGGGATCAGTTCCACCGATCCGTTTCGGGCATTTCCGGAAAGAACATTCCCGGTATTGATCCCCTGATAAACGAATGTTTCACCCAAATCCGGCAAAAGTACTGTCATCTGTCTGGTGTTATGCTGAATCGCGCTCACCTGCTTTTTCAAAGAGGTCTTCTTAAACGGATCCGACAAGGTCACCTCATCCGGCATCACTTCCAGACGCCAAACCCCTTTCTCAATTTTATCCAGGAAGTAAGCTCCCGTTCCATTATATGCAACGACCGGAGAATTACCGAAACCGGCGATCTCCTCCAATGTTTTCACGTTACGGGGTTTCACATCCGTATGATTGCTGTAATAATATTTGTTTTTGCTGTTGTAAAGACTCAGGTCCCGTTCGTAACTCACGGTGAAGTTACCGAACACCGTATCGGCCGGATAGGGTGCGAACGAAGCGTTACGCGGTATTTCCCGTGCTACAGCGCCTGCAATTTTCATGCTCAGCGCCTTCTGCGGCGTATAAAGCAGGTTCAGATAATGGGTCTGATATTCGGTATTCGCCCAAGCTATCGCCAAAGGGTCGTATGCGAATTGAGTGATCCACTGAAATCCGGCGCTTCGGAACGTACGGCAAATAGCCGGATACATATACGAATACAAGATATCGGCCGGATCGAATTCATATACGATCTTGGCTTTGTTTTCAAAACCGGCAACCGTATCAAATGGAATCGCATAATTGTCTACATACGGCAGGAAGTTCCCCTTGCGGGTATGTCCACCCACCAACCCGATCGGATACCACTGATAAGTCGTTCCCTGAATGTCCGCGCCATAATAAGCCTCCTGGTGCCCCATGTTATGACTGACATTGTAAAATATCGGTTTGGTCGTTCCGGTTTGACGCAACGATGCCACCATCTGATCCAGATAGTTACGCGTATCCTCTTTCGATACGCTATGACAGGGTTCGTTGTTGATTTCAAAGCCTACGATCGAAGGGTCACTTCCCCATACGGTTCCCGTATACGGATTCACATGATTGATCAATGCTTGCGAATAACGTTTTTGAGCCTCAATCGCTTTGGGGTTGGAGTGGATATCGCACTTGTCATATAGATAGGTATAAGCTCCCGTTGGCTGATTTCTTTCCGGATATCCGTTTCCAAAGTTGGTTTGTAAGGTAATTAGGGTATAAATACCGCGTTCTTGCAATTTATACATCAGATAGTCGAGTAAATCCAGATGATCGTTCGCGATCAGATTTCCCTCGCTGTCTGAGATCTCCACGTCCCATATATGAATACGATAGGCATTCATGCCCATTCGCGTTATATGATATATATCCTCATCAATACACTGTTTGGGTTCTTTCCCCATATAGCCCGCTGCGCGATACGCATGCGCAAAAGGCAATGTATAATTTACTCCGTAAAACGACGCTTCCTCTCCGGATTTGGAGTGACGCATCACGCCTTGAGCATCTACATATACCTCATCGAAAATAAATTCTCCTGCACTCGCATAGTTACATAGCACCGTAAGCATAAGCACCAGTTGTCCTATTCTTTTCATCATATCAGATTTTAAGATTAATTGCTTGAGCAAAAATATCTTTATGACCCTGCTGATGACAAGTACAAATCGGACAGAATAGGCAAAAAATCGGACATGTCCGATTTTTATTGCTCTTCCATATATTGTCGCGGCGTTTTTTCAAATACCGATTGAAAACACTTTGAGAAATAAGATGAATTGGAGAAGCCCACCATGTAATGAACTTCCGATACCGTAAATTTCTTCTGGCGTAGCAACATCGCCGCTTTTTTCATCCGGATCGTTTTGATATATTCCACAGGCGATAATCCCGTAACCTGCTTCAATTTCCGGTAAAGCTGCTTGGTGTTCATCCCCATCGCGTCAGACAAAGAATTTACGTTCAATTCGAAATCATCGATCCGGTCTTCGATCATTTTGGTGATCTCCGCAAGAAATTGCTCATCTTCCGACAGGACGATCTCTTGCTTGACCGATTGTTCCGTCTTAGCCTGTGAAGGAAGTGATTTCCTTTTCCGTTCAATAAGTTTCCCGACACGCATCAATAAAACATCCGCGTCAAACGGTTTAGTGATAAACGCATCAATATCCAGCGTCAGACTCTCTTTCTCGCTCGACTCCGCTTCGCTTCCGGTAAGCATCACGACCGGCACGTCCGCCAACTCACCGTGTTTTCGCATCCGACGCGTCATTTCCATTCCATCCATGACCGGCATACGCAGATCCGTAACGATCAGATCGGGCGTATCGCTCAAAGCATGCCGTATCGCCTCATGCCCGTCGCAAGCGGTAACACAATGATAATGCGGCGAAAATACGGATGTCAAAAACGTCCGGATCTCCTTATCGTCATCTACGATTAGAACTTTTGCAGCTTCACCTGGAATCGTCAACATCGGAATATCCTCCTGTCCGCCCAACTGATTCAACGGAATCCGAACCGAAACACAGGTACCCACACCGGATTCCGATTCGATCGATACGGTTCCCGCATGAAGTTCCGTATAAGCTTTCACGAGATACAAACCGATCCCGCTTCCCTCCTTTAATCCGGATGTACGAGACGACTGATAGAAGCGTTGCCATACATAAGGAAGTTCCTGTTCGGGAATCCCGATACCATTGTCCGAAACGGTTATCTTACAATGATTATCTTCCTCCTGAATCCGACATTCGATCTTGCCCTCCTCCGGTGTATATTTGGATGCATTCGACAACAGATTGGATACGATCGATTGGATTTTTAAGAAATCGATACGCGCATACAGATGCTCGATCTCCGAGTGAAAGACGAAACTTTGTTTTTTTGTCGTGAAGACACCATCTTCAAACCCGATGCCGACCGATCGGCAAAGCTCGATGATATCCACCGTAGTCAATAAAAGCGAAGGATTCACATTTCGGTCAATACGGTCGAATTCCAAAATCTGATGCACCATCGAATGGAGTTTCATCGCGTTCCGCTGCACGGTTTCCAGCATTACGCGTTCACGATCGTCACAATGCTGCAACAAATGATTCACCGGCGAAACGATCATACTCAACGGCGTCTTGAAATCATGTGAAAGGTTGCTGAAGAATTCCATCTTCTGCTTCGTATTCTGCAAGATCCGGTCTTTCTCTCTGCGTTCCTGATTCAAGCGATTTCGCACCAGAATATAATTGATGACCCATAAAATCAGCCCCGTTGCCAAAAGCAAATAAATCAGCTTCATCCACCAGCGCGCATACCAGGGAGAAAGAATGGTAAAACCGATCTTCAGTTCCGATTCGTCTTCCATCAGTTCGTTACCATGACGGCGCACCTTCAATGTATAATTACCCGGCAATAGTCCGCTGTAAACGATTCGGTTTGATCCGATCGACAGGGTATTCCAGACACGGTCTTTCCCTTCCAGTTGATAAATCAGTCTGCCCCCCGCCTCTTTGCGATAGGTATAATCCGATATTTCAAAACTTAGATGATTTTCTTTCGGTCCGAATACCAGCTTTTCTCCCTTGCGATACTCATTTTTCTGATAGTTCAGCTCCGGAACGTTGTTCACGCAAAATGCGGAGAGGTACAAAGGATATTTTTTTTGCAAACGCAGGTAGCTGGCGGGAGATATAACGGCTAGCGCGTCGGCATATCCCAGATACAACAACGAGTCTGCCCGATCATAGTATAGCGAAGTATATACATCCTGATTGTTCTCCAATCGGCACGCTTCCATCTCCTTCTTTTCGATCATCCACAATCCGTTGCTCGTTGACGCCCAGATGGCATCGTTCACCTCCGTCAGTGAAAGTGTTTCGGTCGTAGGCGCTTGCTCGAAATAAGCATATTCGATCGATCCGTTATCGGGATTGATTCGCATGATCCCTCCACGGAACGCACACCAAAGCATCCCTTCCGAATCAGACAAGAGAAAGTTGGGATTCTTATCTTTTGCATCTCCCAGATCAATCGATTCTACCGCGAAATTATTCGGATTGATTCGGTTGATTCCGTTATTGTACAGCAAAACCCATACGTCGCCTTTCTGATCACCGACCAATTGATTGATGAACATTCCGTTGAGTCCGTTTTCCAAATTTATATTGTGATCGGCGACGCAATGCCCTTCCGAACGGAGCAGCGATTGCTTATCGACGATAAAAATACCTCCTAAACAAGTCGCTATCCATAACCGCTGATTCGCATCTTCATAGATATGATAAGCCCAGTTGCTATTGTATCGGCGCCCTTCGTCTGTCAGGTCGTAACGAACAAACCGATCCGATTCGTCATCATACCGGTTGATACTTCCGTCTGTGGCAATCCACACGGTTCCTTTATTATCTTCAAAGATGTGTCGAATCCGGTTGTGGGGCAAACCGAACGGTTCATTCCCGACACGAAACCAACGCATCGCTCCCGTTGATGAAGAGGAGAAATCCAAACGCAGGATTCCGTTGGTGCCCCCTGCCCAAAACCTGTTTTTACGATCTTTGTATAAGGAGTAGAAGTGATTTCCTTCACCTGTTCCCGACAACGACGCCAGCGGATACCGACGCACCGATTCATCATGTATTCGCATCGAGATTCCGCAATCCGTCCCGAACCAACTGTTCTTACCTCGGTCGGTATAGATACTCCAGATGATATCGTTGGCAAGCGAACCCGTATTGCGCGAATCATGAATGATGTGATTCAATCGTTCCATATCCCATACGAACAACCCATTGTCGGTTCCGGCAAGCAGATTGCCCTGAGCGTCGAGCGCCAACGATTTTACCGAATGATTGTCGAATGCCGAAACCTTCTCCGTCGTTCCGTTTTTAGGATTGAAGCGAATCAGAGCTCCTTCCATTCCTACCCAGATACACGAGCGGATTGAGTCGGCCAATAAAGAGTTAACGAAATGATTGGTTTGAGATAAGCGGGATGGGAGTTCTATTTTTTCAAAAATCAGGGTTTCCGGATCGAATCGACAAAAACCATTGTAAGTTCCTAAATACAGTTTTTCGTTTTTCTCTCCGGTATTCTGATAAGGCAAAATACTGTAAATGGTATTGTGAGGTAGGCCCGCGATCATGCCCGCATCGAAACGGGTCAGATTCTCCGATTTCAAATCATACCAATACAAACTGTTAAGCGATCCGATCCACAACCGGTTTTTCTCAATCTACAAAGCGCGTATATCCGTGGGCAACGCTGATCGTAAAGTGCAATATTTCAGATGCTGAAGGTCATAGCCACGCAGACAGTTGTCTCTCCCGCTGTATAGATTTTAATCCGAATCTTTCGCCAAACAATACACCCGCCGGTATGAAGATTGT
>CAMTOW010000010.1 GCA_947074245.1 uncultured Bacteroidales bacterium
CAACCAATTTATGTCTGAGTTGGAGTATATTGCTAAACTGAAACTAACCGGAAAAAACATGAAAAAGCCGAACCCCATTTCCGGAGTTCGGCTTTTTTCAATCCATATAATAAAAGTCAATATTCGACATTCGGTTCCGCTTTTTCATGCGGATGATGGAGCATGTAGATTGTCTTCCGAAGCTGATGGCGATAAACCAGGCAGGTCGTAAAGAAATAGAACAGACACAGTCCCCATTGCCAACGGTAGTAGAACTCTACTTCATGGAGAGAGGCTCCGCACGAGTTCATCTGAATGAATCCCTGAATGGTATAGGTGGACGGAATCAGCGAAGCGACAAACTGCCACGGTTTCGGAATGGCAGCCCATGGCCAGGATACGCCCGACATAAAGATGAACGGCATCGACAGGAATACGAAGAACAGCATCGGGAACTCACGTCCGCGGATCAGACAGGAAAGCGTCATCCCCATAAAAATAGAGGAGAGGATAAACGGAAGTGTGAACAGCAGGATCTCTTCGGTATTGCCCAGTCGGGGGTATTTGAAGATGTGAGGCACGACGATCAACGTCCATACCGATGCAAGGATCGCGATGGTTACATAACATAGCGCTTTGCCCAAAACGATTCGGAAGGTTCCGAAATAATGATGGTTGAGCGGAACGAGAAGCCCTTTGCGGTTGCGTTCGCGTTCGGTTCCGGCAAGCATCCCGATGGCAAGCAGCAGCGATTGCTGGATCACCATCACCAAGACTGCAGGCATAATGAACGAAGCGAATCCCTGTGTGGGATTGAACAGGGAGATATAGGCTCCCTTGACAGGCTCGATCGACATCGATTCCTGTTTGACGGTAGCACCTGCCAACCCTTTTTTCTTCACTTCGCTGTTGAACGCGCCGACCACGTCGGTATTGGCCATCATCAGGTTTTTGTAGATCAACATACAGTTCATCTGCGAATAAAGCATGATGTGGGACGATTCGCCGCGGAAGATGTTCTTCTCAAAATCCCGGTCGAGATAGATGATACCGTAGGCTTCCTCAGAGGCCAGACGGGATTTGGCTTCGTCCATATTGGCGGCGTAGGAGACTACGGAGGCTTGCGGAGTGGCGTCGAGCATGCGAGCGTATTCGCGGCTCATCGGTGAGCGGCACTCATCGACCACGACTACGGGAATCTCACGCGCGACCTGCGGATTGTAGATCAGTCCGTAAATGATGGGGTAGCCCAACGGGAGCGCAAATAAGAAGATCATCACCCCCATATCGTGAAATATGGTTTTGAATTCGTGCTTCCAGATGTAGGCAGCGTCGAGGAATCCCTGACGAATGGTTCCGCCGATAGTATTGGTGTTGATCATATCACGGTTTGTATTTCTGATCGTAAAGTGCCTTACGCAGTCGTCCTGCAATCAGGAGCGGCAATGCCAGGTACAATACGAAAGTGAGATATTGATACAGGCTGTACCAGATGGGCGATCCGTTGAGGGCCTGTTGTGTATAAATCGAAAAGTAATGGCGCACGGGATAAAAGTTGGCGAGCACCTGAAACGGCTTGTACATGGCCATCACCGGGAATGAGAATCCGGTAAGTGAGAAGCCGACGATACCGAACAGACTGGCGCTGCTCAATCCCAAACGCAACACGGGGAAACAGCCGATGAAGAAAACGCCCAATGCCTGTGTGGAAACGACCATCATAAACATGGCAAGCATCACGGGCAATGCGCCGTTGGCGTGCGGGAAATGCAGAAAGCCGAACAGGTAGATATTGATTCCCCAACCGACCAACGTAAAGAGGATCGTTTGCGGAAGGAGTTTTCCCAGAAGCACTCGTAGCAACGACCGGTTTCCTTCGATCAGCAAACGGCGCGAAGTGCCCGCTTTGATCTCGACGCCGATGGTGAACACGGTCATCAACAGGATCATCAGCTCGATCATAACGGGCAGCATGATGTTGTTGAGGAACACGGAGTAGTTGACCCACGGATTGCCGATGGGATTGGTATCGAGAATGACGGGTTGCAGTTTGGCGTCCATCTCCCTTTGCGGGACGCCTTTGGCGATCATCGTTTGCCGGATCACGCTCCCGTTGGCAAGGGCGGCAGTCATCTTCAGGGCTTTGTAGGTAAAACCTCCGGCCACGAAGTAGGCGTCGTTGGTGAAGAAGCTCAGTTCGGGTTGTTTACCGCTGCTGGCTTTCTCCTGAAACCCTTCGGGAATCATCAGGAAGGCGTATATCTCATTGCGCTGCATCGCCTCGCGCGCCTCGTGGTAGCTGTTGAGCTTGTAATCGACATCTACGAAACTCATCGATTCGAGCGTACGAATCAGGTTTCGCGAAGATTTCGATTTGTCGAGATCCACCACGGCTACGGGAAGGTCGTTGGGAACGCCTTGCCACATGAGCGTGGTGAAGAAGAACGCGCAGAAAAGCGGTACGCCTATGATGCAGATCAGATAAACCGGACGGCTCACCAAGCGTTTGCATTCGCGCACGAAAATGGCACGGAGTCCTTTGTTTGTATTGCTCATAGCGGATGTTTCTTATATTTTTCTTTTCCAAAGGGCGCTCATGCCGGGACGTAATCCTTCGACCGGTGTTGCCGGACGACAACGAACCTCGAAGGTTTTCGAATCGTATTCGCCGGTGGTTTTGGTAGCGCGCCAGATGGCATAGGTTCCCATATCGCGGATTTGATAGATCTTCATTTTTACTTCCTGATTGCCCAATGCGGGGATGATCAGGTCAAGTTCCTGATCCATTTTCATATCGTTGAGCAGTTCTTCGCGCACATTGAACGATACCCACATCTTATCCATATTCAAAAGGCTCATTACGGGAGCTCCTGCTCCGACCAATTCGCCGTAAAGCGGATAGATCTGGGAGATCTGACCCGAGATGGGTGCGGTAAGGTGGCTGTCTGCCAATACGGCTTCAACCTGATCGACGCCAGCGCTAGCCTGGGATACGGCTGCGGCTGTCATCTCTTTGTCTTCGATCTGCGCTCCGGCAAGAGCCAGGTCGTATTGCGCTTTGGCTGCTTTTTCGGTTGCTACCATCGCGTTGTAATTGGCTGCGGCTTCGTCGCGCTTCTGTGCCGACGCGACCCCTTTTTCAAAAAGGGCTTCGACACGATCGTAGGTCTTCTTGGCGATATCGACTCCGGCCTGCGCTTTCATCCACATCTCATACGCCGATTGGATCAACTGAGGACGGGTGCCGACATCGGCTTTCTTATTTTGAGCGATTGCCGCTTTCTTCATGGCTTCTACCTGCATCAGTTTGGCTTCTGCTTCGGCAGAGAAGATGGATACGAGCGTATCGCCTTTCTGAACGTTCTGCCCTTCTGAGACAAAGATGTGGGCGATACGGCCGGTGAGTTTACCCGAGATGCGGGTTTCGTCGGCTTCGGCCTGCCCCTGGATCACTTCTTCGTGTGGGCGAAGGGTGAAGAACCCGACGATGATCACCACGATGATGGCTGCGATCAGTACCAGAAAGGCCAATATGAGGTTCTTATTGGATTTTTTTACGGAGTTGGAAGTATTTGTTGTCATTGTGGATTTCATTAAAAGTTTTTACCGATTGCTTTAGATAGATAGATATCGCTCAGACGGACACCGATTTCCGCGTCGATTTTCTCAGACTGGGCCTTCAGCCACGCCGTTTGCGCTTCGAGCACATTCTGTGTGGTGAGCATTCCTTCCTGATAACCGACCTGGGCGTTTTGCAGATTCTCATCGGCCTTGTTCATATTGGTGATGCTCATCAATAGGGTCTTGTTGGCTTCGCGGGTGCGGAATACGGCCTGATTGACCTGAAGTTCGATCTTCTCGCGCGCGTCTTCGAGTTTCAATACCGATGTGCGCGTCTCGGCTTGGCTTACTTTGAGTTTGTAGTAATTCTGCCCCCAATGCCAGATCGGAATCTTGACGCCGACACCGACGGTAAACATTCCGCTGAATTTCTTCTGGAATCCGTCGAATACATGAGGATTGGTAACCGCGTAATTCCCCATCAGGGCAACCTGTGGCAACATATCGGAGCGGGTGATGATCTCTTTTTTCTTATAGATATCGGTAACGAGTTCGAGGCTGCGTAGTTCGCTGCGTCGTTTGAATACGTCGCTCATGTCGATATTCTCCGGTAGGGGAGCGACGGTAAGCGGCGTGTTTTCGTCGACCAGGTTATAATCTGCCGTGATCGGCAATCCGCAAAGCTGCGCGAGCAACATTTTCGAAAGGACCAGACCGTCGTTGACCTTGGTCAGCGCGACCTGAGCTTCGTTGAGTTTTACAGCAACGCTGAGTTGGTCTGACTTGGTGGCGAATCCGTATTCGTACATATTATTGACATCGCTGGTAAGACTCTCCAGTAGCCCGACATAACTCTCGGCCATCTGTTTTTTATAGACGAGCGAAACGACCTGCCAGTAGGTTTGGTCGATCTCGACGATGAGGTCTTTCACAGCCGTGTTGCGCATACTGCGAGCCAGATCTTCCGAAAACTCGGTGATGGCATGGTAGGCACGGATCTTACCTCCCATATAGAGTGGCTGGGTAATGCTGACCGTTCCGACGAACATATCCTTTACATCGAAGGTCAGGGCGTCTTTCAAACGATCGGGAATCTGATCCATCCCTTGGAGGGCTGAACTTAAACCGGGACTCACTTTATCGAGGATCCCACCGAGCGAACCGGAAACTTTATCGAGCGCGCCGGCAATCTTATTGATCTGTTCGTCGCTGATGAGGCTGATGTCTTTGGTATTATGAAGATATGCGGCCGAGGCGTCGATACCCGGAAGGTAGTGTGCGCGTGAGGATTTGACTTCATAACCTGCCGCCTTGATTTTTTCGTCCGCCATCAGGATCTCCTTGTTATTCTTCAATGCCATCGTGCGGCATGAATCGAGCGAATAGATCGCTTGAGAGAATGACGGTAAAGAACAGATCAGTAAAAGGCATGAACTGATTAATTTCTTCATTGTGATAATAGAGTTTATAGAAGTTGTATGATACAGTTACATTGCTAAAAATAGAATGAACAACCGTTGTTCAAACAACTATGGGTTTAAATAAAAAGCGGACTTCCCGAAAAACTCCGCTTTCAGGGCGCAAATATAGATAATTTCTAAGTTTTCGTTATGCAGATATTTCCTGATTATTGGTACTAATAGTCGAATCTCTGATAATTAATGGTTTAGATTATAAATTTACAGATTCTTAATCGAATAAACTTATAAAGAGTCTTAAATGCTTAAAATCAATTATTAGTTTTTAAAATGATTGAATGAGATATCGCAGGGGTGTCATGCGGAAATGAGTCAATGTCGGGAGCGGGGGTGCTAAACGAAAAAACGGATCATTCGAAAGGAATGATCCGTTTTAATATGGATTCGTATCGTTTTTGAAAGGGGATGATGCGTTTACTTATCAAGAGTAAACGAGCGCTGACCGATCAGATTGCCGTCGGCGAAGATATCGACGCGATAGTTTCCTGGATAAAGATATTCTTCAATATCCCAATAGGCGCATACCTGGGTTTCTTCTCCTTCGTATTCGATCATTTTACGGATCGAATAGTTGATCTCTTTATTTTCGTAACGGAACAGATTGTCTCGGTTCTTGGTGAGAACATCATCATCCGGTTTCATAATGCGGATGTAGATATCTTTTTAGCCGATCGGAGCGGTTACGTTTTTAGCAAGGGTAAAGCAGATTTTGATCTTCTCGGCTTTGCTGATCTTGTCGGTCTTCTTATTTCGTTTGTTAAGAGCTTCGGCAGATACGCCTACCGCTTCGAGTTTGGATGCCAGGTTGACGCGCTGGGTAAGCACTTCTTTTTCTTTCTTAAGCTGATTGGCAGACTGGGTAGCTGCCTGATATTTCTGGGTTACCACACGGTTCTCCTCGGTCAGCTGTGCGTTGAGGCGATTGAGTGAATCGACCTGCATCACATAGGTGCGCAAAACGGAGCGTACGGTTGAAAGTTCTTTCTTGAGTTCGTTGATACGACGGGCGTTGGACGCTTTGGTTGTTTTAAGCTCTTCAACCAGGCGTTGTACTTTCAGGCGTTCGTTCTCAAGTTTGTCAATCAGCGAATCGTTGTTGACATTGAGTTTGTAGCCTTCGTATTGGATGGCGAGCTGCGAATATTCTTCCTGCAACTCTTCTTTTTCGATTGCGTATTGTTCGGTGATTTCGGCCAACTGTTTGTTGGTCTTATAGATGTATATGATGATACCGATGATGATGGCTGCGGCACCCGCACCGACGGCAATCCAAAGTTTTACGTTCTTATTCATTACGAAAAGTACAATTAGACGATAGAAATTGATAGTTTCTGTTTTATAATACTGCAAAGGTATTATTTTCCGAAATATACGCAATTTTGCATGGTTGCTCTGTTAACATATTGTGATGTATTAATGGATATTTAACGCTTTTCATAAGGGAATCACCTCGTTAACAGGCAAATTATGGCTAATTTTAGATTGCTATAAAAACCGGAAGGCCATACGAGCCGGAGGTTATTTTACCTATATTTGCAACCTTGTAATATATAGCGCAGAAAATATGTCTATCAAATCGTTTTTTTCGAACATTATCGTACGCAACTTATTGTTGTTGGTCCTGATGTGCTTTTTGCTTTTGGGCGGAGTCTTGTATTGGCTCGATAGTTATACGATGCATAATCAGGCGATTATCGTGCCCGATGTGAAGGGCGCGTTGCCCGAAGAGGCTGCTCCGCTTTTGAAAAAGAAGCATTTGCGTTTTCAGATCGTAGATTCGGTATATATGCGCGGACAGAAGCCGGGCGTAATCGTAGAACAGATACCCGCTGCGGCATCTAAGGTGAAAGAGAACCGGATCGTGTTCCTGACCATCAATGCCAACAACGCGCAAACCGTAGAATTGCCCGATATGATCGATATATCTCAGAGACAGGCGAAAGCATCGTTGCGCGCTTTGGGATTCGTGGTAGACAGCGTTCGGTACGTACCTTCGGAATACCCCGATCTGGTGAAAGACGTTTTCTATAACGATCGAAGCGTTATGTCGGGACAACGTCTGCCATATGGTTCGGAACTTGTACTTGAAGTGGGTAACGGATTGACCGAGATGCCTGTAGATTCGTTGATGATGGATTCGACAGGAGTCATCGAGGCGGAAGAAATCAATTGGTTTGAATAATAAATCGGCTCAAATGGATAAAGAGATGAAAAAAGATATCGCCGACGACTTGCGTTTCACTTTCGGTGAGGAAGAGAACACAGAGGAGTTCATGAGCGATGAAGAGCTGGATGAAAACGGCTTCGCGGAAGGCGAAGGAAGTGAAATTTCGGAAAACGGGCTTTACGAGCATTTCCGTTTTGTTGTCGATAAAGGACAGAAACTGCTCCGTATCGACAAGTATCTGGTAGATCGGATGATGGGCACTTCGCGCAACCGAGTGCAGAATGCCGCAGATGCCGGATATATCTTCGTGAACGGAATCCCCGTGAAATCGAATTATAAGGTAAAACCGCTCGATACGGTGACGATCATGCTTGACCGTCCTCGTTATGAAACAGAAATCACACCGGAAGATATTCCGCTTGATATCATATATGAAGATGATCATCTGATGGTGGTCAATAAACAGCCGGGACTGGTGGTTCATCCGGGATTCGGCAATTATCACGGTACGCTGCTTAATGCGATCGCTTTTCATATGAAGGATCATCCCGATTATGACGTTGATGATCCGCGTATGGGGTTGGTGCACCGAATCGATAAGGATACGTCGGGATTATTGGTTATAGCCAAAACTCCAGAAGCGAAGACTCACTTGGGGCTTCAATTCTTTAATAAAACGACCAAGCGACGCTATACGGCGGTAGTCTGGGGGACGGTTGAAGATGACAACGGACGTATTGAAGGACACATCGGTCGCTCTCTGAAGGATCGTTTGCAAATGACGGTTTTTCCGGAAGGAGATCATGGGAAAAGCGCCGTAACGCACTATCATGTGCGCGAGCGACTGGGATATGTATCCGTCGTGGAATGTGTATTGGAAACGGGGCGTACGCATCAGATCCGCGTGCATATGAAACATATCGGACATACGCTCTTCAACGATACGCGCTATGGCGGGCAGGAGATATTAAAAGGTACAACTTTTGCTAAATACAAACAATTTGTCAGAAATTGTTTCGATATTTGCCCGCGTCAGGCTTTGCATGCGCAAACGCTCGGATTCGTTCATCCGGCTACGGGTGAGGAGATGTTTTTCGAAGCTCCTTTGCCCGATGATATGGTTCAGCTGATCGAGCGCTGGCGAGGTTATGTGGCCAATCGGGATATTTAATGCCGAATATCAGACAACTTCCAACGAAAAATCTCAAAATGAAAAAGAAAATCGCTGTAATTGCCGGTGGAGACTCCTCGGAAGAGGTCGTATCGGTTAAGAGCGCAGGAGGAATCATCTCCTTCCTGGATAAAGACCGGTATGATGTATATCTGGTTTTGATTAAAAAAGGGGAATGGCTGCTTCGTGGTGAAAACGGAGAGAGCTACCCGATCGACAAGAATGATTTCAGCGCTGCGACTGAAAACGGGAAAATTATATTTGATTTCGCTTATATCACCATTCACGGAACACCGGGTGAGAACGGTGTGCTTCAAGGATATTTCGATCTGATCGGATTGCCTTATTCTTGCTGTGGTGTGTTTGCCGCATCGCTTACTTTCAATAAATATTTCTGCAATAAGATGTTGCAGGGCTTCGGTATTCCGATTGCCGAATCGATCCTGTTGAGAAAGAACGATCCGTTTTCTGCGGATGAGATCACAGCCCGACTGGGGCTTCCTTGCTTCATCAAACCCAATGTGGGTGGGTCGAGCTTCGGCACGACCAAGGTGAAAAATACAGCCGATATCGCATCTGCAGTCGGTTTGGCTTTTGCCGAAGGAGAAGAAGTGATCATTGAATCCTTTATGCTGGGAACAGAGATCACTTGCGGTTGTTATAAGATAAAGGATAAGGAGGTCGTTTTTCCGATTACGGAAGTGGTCAGCAAGAACGAATTTTTCGATTACGATGCCAAATACAATGCCGATCAGGTAGAGGAGATCACTCCGGCACGTATCTCCGATGAATTGACAGAAGCTGTGAAACGCACCACATCGCGTATATACGATCTGTTGGGTTGTAAGGGAATCATCCGGGTAGACTATATCATTGTCGACGGAGTTCCGCATCTGCTCGAAGTGAACACGACGCCGGGTATGACTCCGACAAGCTTTATCCCGCAGCAGGTTCGTGCCGCAGGACTGGATATCCGGGAAGTGATGACCGATATCATTGAGAACGAATTGAATAAAAACTAAGGATAATCGCTAACGCAATATTCAAATGAAACAACGATTTGATTTTGAGGAAATTCGCCCTCTTTATGATGAGGAAGTTCCCGAAGTGATCGCTAACTTGCTTGATGAACCGTTCATAAAAATGATCGTTCATTACCTGGATCCTGCTCTTTCTTATGAAGAATTCAAAGAAAAGGTAGGTCAGATGAAGACCAAATATGAATTCCAGACGAAGGTGATTGTTCCTTTCCTTTGGAAGTTAGCCGAACGTACAACCGACTCACTCGATATGTCGGGGATAGAGGATCTGGATAAAGATGATAACTACACGTTTATCTCCAATCATCGCGATATCGTATTGGATGCGGCTTTCTTAAGCATACTGCTTTTCAAGTCTGGACGCAACTCGGTAGAAGTGGCTATCGGGGATAATCTGCTCGTATATCCATGGATACGTAGCCTTGTACGTCTCAATAAAAGCTTTATCGTGAAACGGGATGTTCCGGTACGTCAACTTTTGGAAGTGTCGCGCCGTCTGTCAAGCTATATCCATTTTGCATTGAAGATTAAGGGCGAGTCGATTTGGATCGCTCAGCGTGAAGGGCGTTCGAAGGATTCAACCGACCGTACGCAGGAAGGTTTGATCAAGATGCTTGCAATGGGAGGTGGAAAGAATCTCTTTAAGAGCGTTCAGAGCCTGAATATCGCTCCGGTTGCCATATCGTACGAATATGATCCGTGCGACTACTTGAAAGCACGTGAATTCCAGGAAAAACGGGATAATCCGGATTATAAGAAATCGAAGAAAGACGATCTGATAAATATGCAAACCGGATTGATCGGATATAAAGGTCGTGTGCATTTTCAGGTATCCGGTTTATTGGCTGATGAGATGGATGTTATTTCGCAGGACTTGGATAAAACCACGATGGTAAGCCAGATTGCGCAGTTGATTGATCGGATGATCCATCGTAGTATGCGCATGTATGAAGTCAATTATGTAGCATATGATCTATTGTATGATACGAATCAATATGCAAAATTTTATACGGAAGAACAAAAGGAAACAGTGGAGCGTTATATAACAAACCAAGTTTCCAAAATTGATCTACCGGGTAAAGATGAGTCGTTCTTACGTCAGAAGATGTTGGAGATGTACTCCAACCCTTTGATAAACTATGAGAAGGCTCGTCTAGAATCTCGGTGAAAACGTTTTTTTCGTTTCGACGCACCATTTTCCGAAATCAAATTCGGAAAATGGTGCGTTTTTTATTTCCGGGTCAGTCGCTTTATGTGGGGGAAAACGTAGCGAACCACGATATAACCGCAGGCCGTGCCGATAAGTGCTCCCACCGTATTGGCGATGAAATCGATCCAATCTCCGGTACGATACGGGATATATCGTTCTTGCACGATTTCGAGTAAACCTCCGATCCCGGTAGCGCATAAAAATGCGATGAGCGCCAAAACGGGCAGAGGTCGTTTCTTTTCGTCTGCCCATCGGGATAAGTCAATCAGAATAACGAAACTGCATCCCATATACATAGCCATATGTACTAATTTGTCGAATCCTTCCATCTTTGGTTTGACGGGTACATCGCTGAAATTAAGGACAGAAAGCAGGATAATGCAAACGATAATCAATAAGGTTGGTATGAATTTTTTTAAAAAATGAAACATATTCGCTGGTTATTTGCAACGAAGATAGAATTTTTGCCGCAAAATCTGTTAAAGTTCGTGCGTGAATCTGATTAAGTATCAAAATGGTATAATTACTCGCGTTTTGCTAATGTTGTGTAATCTTAAATATTAACTTTGCATCAAAATATTACTAAATCATTTATTATAGAAAAAAGTTTATTGAATGAGTAGCAACAGAACAACATTCGCGACAAAGCTCGGTGTGATTGCCGCAGCAGTAGGTTCTGCCGTAGGATTGGGGAACATTTGGCGTTTTCCATATGAGGCCGGTCAAAGTGGAGGAGGAGCATTTCTTTTGATTTATCTGATCTGCGTGGCAGTATTGGGTATTCCATTGATTATTTCAGAATTTCTGATCGGACGTACTTCTCATTCCAATGTGGGAGGGGCGTTTAAGAAACTCGCTCCGGGGTCACATTGGGGGATCATGGGGTATATGAGTGTTCTTGCGTGCTTTCTTATTCTTTCATTCTATACGGTGATTGCCGGATGGACCATCGAATATGTTTATCAGGCCGTAATGAACGGGTTTTCGGGTAAAAGTACCGTAGAACTGACTCAGGCTTTCACCGATTTCAGTACGGATACCTACTCACCGCTATTCTGGCTGACTTTGTTCCTTCTTGCCAATTACCTGATCATTGCGGGTGGCGTTAAGAACGGGATTGAGAAGGCTTCGAATATCATGATGCCTTTTTTATTCGTAATCTTGATCGTATTCTGCGTTCGTAGTCTTTTCCTTCCGGGAGCTTCAGAGGGGATGAGTTTCTTGTTTAAGCCGGATTTCTCGAAAGTGAATTCTTCGGTATTGCTTAGCGCGGTTGGACAGGCGTTTTTCTCGTTAAGTCTCGGGATGGGGTGTCTGATCACCTACGGATCATATTTCTCGAAAGAAACCAAGTTGGGTAAGACAGCTGTAACGGTAGCCGTATTGGATACTTTGGTAGCGATTATGGCAGGTATTATGATTTTCCCGGCTGTATTTACATATGGTATCGAGCCATCGCAGGGGCCATCATTGGTGTTCATCACCCTTCCGAATGTTTTTCAGCAGATGCCGGGTGCTTATATTTGGTCGATCCTGTTTTTCGTACTTCTCGCTACGGCGGCATTGACTTCTACGGTGTCGATGTTTGAAGTAATTACTGCCTTCGTGCACGAAGAGTACAAGATCAGCCGTAAAAAAGCGACAGCTCTTTCGATTCTGGTGTGTTTTGTATTCGGTGTGGTTTGCTCGTTGTCGATCGGACCATGGAAAGAATATACGCTATTTGGTATGAATATCTTCGATTTATTCGATTATGTTTCAGCTAACATCCTATTGCCATTGGGCGGTTTGCTGGTTTCCTTATTCGTGGGTTATCGCTTGGATAAGAAGATCACTTATATGCAGCTGACCAATGACGAATCGTATAAAGTTTGGTATTATAAACCACTGCTGTTTATCGTTCGTTATTTTGCTCCGATTGCGATCGTTTTGATATTCCTTTCGGGAATCGGATTTTTCGGGAAATAAACCGGTTTCATTCGAATCAATAAATGGCGATTTTCGAGCTGAACAAGCTGTTTTCAGAATAGATACGATCCGAGGATCGATCCTATAATCTTCAAAAGCATCTTTCTCAATCTGTATAAAACAGAGAGAAAGATGCTTTTTTTAGTAGATCCACTCCGGGTTTTCAAATTGATATTTGAAAGGAGGGTCTTAGTCTGGATGATTGAGGAGAAAGTATGGGTTATTCCTCTCTTATGTCGTTCGGTTCGTTTCGAACGGATATGGATCCTATTTCACTTTTTACTATCTTTATTATACAATGACGAGATGAAACGCAGAGTTGATCCATCCAGGACCTTTCAGTTCTAAATCCCGTTCGATGAAAAACAACTTCTTCTATTACGATCGCCGACAACGGATCTCGATTCTCTTATTCGCCGCGTTGCTCGTGCTTGGAGTTCTACTGGTTCCACGTTTTCTACCGACTCCCGAATCTCCCTTGATACCGCTTCCGTCGGATTCAATTTTCGCGATGCGATGTGATTCTTTTCGGAATTCGCTTTCGGAACGAACGGCGGGTTATCGCTCCTATCCGAATTCCAATCGACCACAACCAATCTTGTTTCCCTTTGATCCCAATACGCTCGATTCCGTGGGTTTCGTTCGTCTGGGGCTTCCGCCATTTATCGCGCGCAATATTCTTCGTTATCGGGCGAAAGGGGGCGAATTTAGAAAACCGGAACATTTTTCGAAGATCTACGGGATTGATTCCGCTCGGTTTTCTCTTCTCTCTCCTTATATAAACATCGATACCGCCGCATGGGCACAGCTGCCTTCTTCGTTTAAGGCGGATACTTTGGCGGAACGGTTTCCGCGAAAGTTCGATACCCTCCGTATGGTTGAACTGAATCGCGCCGATACGGCACTTTTGCGCCGTATTCCGGGCATTGGTACAGGTTATGCCGCTCGAATCGTAAATTATCGAAGGCAGTTGGGCGGGTATGTCAACGTTGCTCAGTTGCGCGAAGTGGAAGGAATCACCGATTCGCTCTATACGATGTTTGAACCTTGGTTTTCAGTTATGGCCGATTCTCTGGAGCGTATTCCTGTCAACAAGGCGGGTGTGACGCGCTTGCGAAAACATCCATACCTGGATTTCTATCAGGCAAAGGCGATTTATGAACTGCGTCGTGAGCGAAAAAAACTGAAAAATATTTCAGAATTAGAATTTTTCGAGGAGTTTACGACTGCCGATCTCGAACGTTTGACCCCCTATCTTGATTTCGATTGAAAGAAGGATGAAATCGGTATTTTCGAAAAACGGGAATTAAGCGGAATATTTGCTGTGAAATGTTTTATTTTGCAACGTAATTAATCAGCCACAAGTCAGATGAATACAATCAATAACCGGAATCCGTTGTTTATGAATCTCAAAGGAACGTTGTATGACGTGAGTGCACCTTGCGTGATGGGGATTCTGAATGTAACACCCGATTCGTTTTTCGCAGGAAGCCGTTACCAAACCGAAACGGATATTCTAGATCGAGCTACCCGTATTCTCGAAGAGGGGGGAAAGATTATCGATCTGGGTGCTTATTCTTCACGACCCGATTCAACCGATATTTCGCCCGAAGAGGAGATGTCGCGTCTGGAGTTCGCTTTGAAGTTGCTTAATCGGGAGTTTCCGGATGCGATTCTGTCGGTAGATACGTTCCGAGCGGCGATTGCCCGGCGGTGCGTCGAGGAGTATGGCGTTGCGATAATTAATGATATATCGGGTGGTCAGCTTGATCCGGATATGTTCGAAACCGTAGCCGATCTGAATGTACCCTATATTCTGATGCATATGATCGGTACTCCCCAAACGATGACACAACATACCAATTACGAACATTTTCTGGAAGAGATATTCTATTATTTTTCCGAAAAAGTGAATCGTCTTCGTCTGCTCGGTGTCAACGATATTATACTTGATCCCGGATTCGGATTCAGTAAGACTCTGGATGATAATTACCGGCTATTACATCATCTGTCGGGTTTCAAAGTGTTCGGGCTACCGATCCTTTCAGGGGTATCGCGCAAGTCGATGATTTATCGTTTGCTCGATATTACGCCAGCGGATAGTCTCAACGGAACTACGGTGCTCAATACGCTTTCTCTGATGGAGGGAGCCAATATCCTGCGTGTGCATGACGTACGCGAAGCCGTCGAAGCGATCCGCATCGTCGATAAATACAAAAGTCAGTTTTAATCCGCCATAAGCCAAATCGTATGTTACAGTTCAGCATCAAGGATGCGATCGATATCCTACTGGTAGCGATTCTTCTTTATAATGTCTACCGGATGATGAAAGATTCGGGCACGATCAACATTTTCGTCGGAGTGCTGACCTTCATCGCCGTTTGGATTCTAGTTACTCAGGTTCTGGATATGCGCCTGATGGGTGCGATCATGGATAAGGTGATCAGTGTGGGGCTTGTGACGCTCGTCATCATCTTTCAGGATGAGATACGACGCTTCCTGGTCGATCTTGGATCGAAGAAGCGATGGCGATTCTTTCTCGATTTCTTCTTCAAACATCCCGAAGACGACGGAATGCAAAAAGTAATCACCGCTGTCGTCCGTGCTTGTCAGAATATGTCGCAGTCGCGCACCGGAGCGCTAATCGCCGTGCAGCAGACTACCGAACTCAAGATGTTTGAGAATACGGGTGACGCGATCGACGCGGAAGTTTCTACTCGCTTGATTGAAAATATATTCTTCAAAAACAGTCCGCTTCATGACGGGGCGATGATTATCGCCAACAACCGTATTGCCGCCGCCGCCTGCATCTTGCCCGTATCCCACAATCAGGATATTCCTAAAATGTATGGATTGCGCCACCGTTCGGCATTGGGGCTCTCTCAGGAGTCCGACGCGAAGGTGATCGTCGTATCCGAAGAGACCGGAATGATCACGATGGCCCATAACGGACGTCTCTATCGTAATCTGACTCCTAATTCCCTGGAGAAGATGTTATCCGATACGAAATAGAAAAACGGAGTTATCAACAACTGTTGATAACTCCGTTTTTTATTGAATTAGCCC
>CAMTOW010000011.1 GCA_947074245.1 uncultured Bacteroidales bacterium
CTGAGAAATAACATATTCAATCAAAGGAAATGAAAATCAATCACATTGTTAAAACTACTGTTGCAGCATCATTTGTGCTTTTTTTGACAACACAATGTACTCCTGATAAAGGAACATCAAATGTAAATCCAAGTGTAAACTCAGAAGCTTCTGCTACAGATCTTGCCATTGCTTATATAAATATCGATTCTTTGCTTACCAACTATAATTATGCGAAGGATTTGAATGAGGCTCTTCTCAGAAAACAAGAGAATGCGCGTGTAAGCATCACAGAAAAAGGGAAAGCTTTGGAGCGTGAAGTTGCCGATTTTCAACGTAAACTACAGAGCAATGCGTTCTTGTCAGAACAGCGTGCGCAGCAGGAAGCTCAGCGTTTGCAGAAACAAGAAGCTGAACTGAATGAACTTAACAATAGATTGACCAATGAGTTGATGATGGAACAGCAAAAGATGAACTCTCAGCTGAACGACTCTATCCACGAATTCCTGAAAGAATATAACGCTCAGAAAAAATATGAATTTATCTTCAGCAACACTATGGGAGATAACATTCTTATTGCAAATCCGAAATATGACATTACGCAGGAAGTTCTTGAACTTCTGAACAAACGTTATCAACCGAAATAATCAATTCCCGGAAATATTTAAACGGGCTGTCATCCGATCAGTGTTACAGCCCGTTTTTTATTTTTATTCGTTTCAATGAATCGATCCGGAAATATATTTGGTGGTTTTCCTATAGATTTTCTTTTTTCATTGTAGTAGCAAGAGAGTCGCATCAAATTCCGTGTCGGTAGAGACCGGTTCTGAATCGATTGTATTTTATTTATTAAGACATTTATACATTATAAATGTAAATATGAGTAATGAATACAGTCTTTTTGTTGTTTTAATTCTTTTGATAGTGTGGTTTTTGTGGCAAATGGATATCTTGCGATGTAAATTTCAATCAATAAGCAAATAAACTGATACGATATGACGATTTTTGAAAGCTTTGTGATCAATGTGAATGATTTCATCTGGACCTATATCATGATCGCGCTTCTTTTGGGAGTGGCGCTTTGGTTTACGATTCGTACCCGTTTCGTGCAATTCCGCAAGATCGGGGAGATGGTTCGTTTACTGGGTGAAGGTGCTGTCAAAGGAGCCGGCAAGAAGCAGGTATCCTCTTTTCAGGCCTTTTGTATCTCATTGGCTTCAAGAGTCGGTACGGGCAATATGGCCGGAGTGGCCTCGGCGATTGCGATCGGTGGTCCCGGTGCGGTATTCTGGATGTGGGTGATCGCCCTTGTCGGTGCTTCTTCCGCGTTCATCGAGTCTACATTGGCCCAGTTGTTTAAAATACGAGGAAAAGACTCTTTCATCGGAGGGCCTGCCTATTATATTCGCAAAGGGTTGGGGCTGCGTTGGATGGCCGTACTTTTTGCGATATGCATCACCATTACGTTCGGATTGATCTTCAATTCCGTTCAATCCAATACGATCGCCATCGCTTTTGAAGAATCCTTCCGGTTCGATCCGTTCTGGATGGGCGTGATTCTTACGGCGCTCACACTTTTAATCATCTTCGGAGGTATTCATCGTATCGCTATCGTATCGGGTGTAGTGGTTCCGTTGATGGCTGTGGCTTATATTCTCTTGGCTTTGGGAATCGTGGTAGCTAACGTATCCCGTTTGCCGGAAGTACTCGAATTGATCGTCGAAAACGCGTTCGGTTTCCGTCAGGCGATCGGAGGCGGAGTCGGGGTGGCTTTGATGCAGGGAATCCGTCGCGGTTTGTTTTCCAATGAGGCCGGACTCGGATCGGCTCCCAACGCGGCAGCTACGGCGACTGTTTCTCATCCGGTCAAGCAAGGATTCATTCAGGCATTGGGCGTTTTCACCGATACGCTGATCATCTGCAGCTGTACGGCTTTTATCATCCTGTTTTCCCATACTCCCGAATCGGGCTTGAGCGGCATTCACCTTACTCAGGCTGCGCTTACGAGCGAGATCGGTCCGCTGGGAGGTATCTTCGTTACCATCGCGATTCTGTTTTTCGCCTTCACTTCAATCTTGGGGAACTATTATTATGGCGAGGCCAATATTCTCTTTTTTACGCAGAAGCGATGGGTCGTTACCGCTTATCGGATCTTTGTGGGAATCATGGTTTTCGGCGGTTCGCTCATGAGTATGCAGCTGGTTTGGAATCTGGCGGATATCTCAATGGCGATTATGGGTATCGTCAATCTGATTGCGATTGTTCTTTTGGGTAAATACGCGATCCGGGCTTTATCGGATTATACGGCGCAACGTCGTGCCGGCATCAAGAATCCGGTTTTCAAGGCATCCACGCTGCCTGAGATCGAGCACGAGCTGGATTGTTGGAAAGATTAAATCATTCGGATGAAGCGCCGTTGCCGGATTATTCCGAAATAAAAAGAGAACCGGACCACTGATTTTCAAGCGCATTGCTCATTCGTTTTCGGACATAAAAAAACATCTTTCTTCAGTTTACACGACTGAGGAAAGATGTTTTTCTTATTTAAAGAATATCGATCATCGAAAGGAATGATCGGATAGACGATGATTCCGCTTCGTTTGAATGAAGCCATCCACTTTCGTTTTTTTCTTTGGGAAAAGTTTCTCAAACGGAAGAGAAACCATGCCGACGATGTGAATTACTGCAGAATCTCTTCAATCGCTCCGGTAACCGGATTGAATTGAGCCTTAGCAGGTTCTTTCTTATCATCGAACATATTGGCAGGGAATTGGAAGATCTCGCCCAATTGAGCGACCTGTACTTCTTGTTTCTTCAAAACCTTGCTTCCCGAGGAGATTGTTACCGTTCCTTTACCCGGTACGATATAAGTAACCCCTTTGTTCTTATTGTCTTTCTTGCGATCCTCTTCGCTTTCACGAATCGGGCTGTTTGTTTCGAACGACAGATAAACCGGTGCGCCACCCAGGTCTTCCGGATCCACTACACCCATGTATTTCGAGAAACGAAACAAGATGAACTTGCCTGTCGCTCCCGAAGGGATGAACTGTAGCGTTTTTTTGACGTTCTCTTTCTTTACCGATCCGAGAAACATCTCCGTCAGAGCCGCTTCCTGAGCGTCAAGCTGACTCATGATCAGTTTGTAAGATTCTCCGTCGGCCGGAAGCTGATCCACATCTCCTGTAAGCAGATTCAAGCGGCTTTCACGGATTCGGTAGATCTGTTTTGCGGCTACTTCCGCCATCTTTCCAACCGATCCCGCAGCCAGTTGCTCTTCCGATAAGACCGAGTAATATGTATTGTTTTGCTTTTTGGACGTGCTGCTTTTCGTTTGCTCTTCCGTCGGGAAATTCTTTGTCGGAGCCATGTTCACCGACCAAAGCGTTCCTTCGGGCGAGAGATAGATGGAAGCAGGCGTATTCGATTTGAATTTGATCAGATAGCTGTTGTCTTTATCGGCGATCCCCGTCGTCGAAAGGTTGATTCCGTTCATCTCCCAATATTCGATATCTTCGGTGATGATCTCCTGAATACCCAGATATTTTTCGGCATATTTATAATACGGGCCTGCTTTGGCCGTAACATGAGTTGCATCCACTTCTACGTTTACAACCGTAATCGGCAACGAATATGCCAGACCGAAATCATTGTGTTTGCCGGCGGTCAGTTTGATAGCTTCCTGAGCAGATACCGTAAGGGCGGCTGCCGAAAGCAAAAAAAGAATCCATTTTTTCATAAGAGAAAACGTTTGTGCTCTTGGTTTCATTAATCAATAACGTAAAGTTACGATTTAATTATGTATTAACAAATGGTTTACGTCAGTCGCAGTTGGCGGAAGGCGTGTCCGAGGTTCATAACGATGTCCCCGGCGGTAAGCGATTCCTCCGAACCTTTGGTCAGGGCGATGTCAGCCGCCATACCATGTATATAAACACCCAGTAAGGCTGCATGTTCGGGCGAATAGTTCTGCGACAGCAAAGCCAGCAGAATTCCCGTCAGTACGTCGCCGCTACCGCCGGTCGCCATACCCGGATTTCCCGAACTGTTGAAATGTACGTGTCCCGAAGGGAAGATCACAGCCGAATTGGCGCCTTTAAGCACGATGATCACGTTGTAGCGCATCGCCGCTTCGATTCCCTTGTTGAGGCGTTCGTAACTGTTTTCCGATTGTCCGAATAAGCGTTCAAATTCTTTCGGATGAGGAGTCAGGATACTCATCGACGGGAGTTGCGTCAGCAAATCGGGGCGTTTGGCCAATAGGTTCAGTCCGTCGGCATCGATCACGCACGGTCGGCGCAACTGACGTACGATCAACTGCATGGCATGTTCGGTCAGAGGTTCCGTCCCCATACCCGGGCCGATACCGATCGCCGTATATCCCGAAATATTATCGATCCCCGTAATCATTTCCATATTCTTATCGGGCTGGAATTTCGCTTCCGGGATGGAAGTCTGCAAGATCGAGTTGGAACTTCGGGGAGCATGGATCGTCAGCATCCCTACGCCGGCGTGCATACACGCTTTACCCGACAGGATTGCCGCCCCCATCATCCCGTAACTGCCCGCGATGAGCAGCGCGTTGCCGAAATTGCCTTTGTGGGCGAACTTGGTGCGATAGTTCAACAGCGGCGCTACGTCATACCGCTCGGTCAGCGTATAGGGCGTGAAAGTCTCTTCCATCGTTCTGGCGCTCAGATTGATGTCGAGAACCACCACTTCCCCGGTATATTTTTCGTTTTCGGCAAACATAAACGACAGTTTCGGGAATTGAAACGTCAGAGTCAATGTAGCGCGAATGATATTCCGGTTGATGTTATTCGAATTGTCTTCACCGAACAGTCCGGATGGCATATCGATGGCAACCACTTTCGATGGCGATTGGTTGATATAGTTCACCACCGAAGCGAATCCGCCATTGATGGGTTGATTCAATCCCGAACCGAACAATCCGTCGATAACCAATGTATCAGCGGTCAGGTCCGGTGGCAGGAATTCACGGGTCACTTCATAGAAGGTCGCTTCCGGAATACTTTCCAGCGTGACCTTGTTCCGGTGACATTCCGGCGACAGTTTCGCGTGTGGGTTAAACAGGTAAGAGGTGGTCTCATAGCCGCTTTCAGCCAGAATCCGGGCCAAAGCGAGCGCGTCGCCTCCGTTGTTGCCGGGACCGGCAAACAAGACAACCGGCGTACGTACGCTCCAGCGTGCCGTTATTTCGTCGGCCAATGCGTTAGCCGCTCTTTCCATCAGTTCGATCGAAGTGATATCTTCCTCCTTTATAGTCTGAGCATCCAGCTCTCTGATATCTTTTGTCAGAAACAGTTTCATCTCGGTAATGCGTTTTATTCTTACAAAATTACACCAAATCGATAATTTGCTTCTAGTAAAGATACAAAAAGAACATTTGTTTACCTATTTTTGCGTATATACATCTCATTCATTTATTTGTGAATAAAATCTCAAAATTTAAATAATAACACATTATGGTAAAAACTTTGCAGAAAACGCTCCGCGATTCATCCAGCGCGCGGTGGGGAGCGTTGAGTCTCGTTTCGTTCACTATGCTTTGCGGTTATTTCCTAACCGACGTCATGGCGCCGCTCAAGCCTCTTCTTGAGGAGAGTATGTTATGGACCAGTATCGACTACGGTATCTTCACGAGCGCCTACGGATGGTTCAACGTATTTTTCCTGATGCTGATCTTCGGAGGTATCATCCTCGATAAGATGGGAATTCGTTTCACGGGAATTTGCGCGACCATCATCATGGTACTCGGATGTTTTCTGAAATATTATGCGATCACACATATCAGCCACGATGCCGACGGTTCGAGTCTGCTTCCGGCTACGATCTTCGGACTGCGTCAGCAGGTAGCCGTAGCCGCATTCGGTTACGCCTTGTTCGGAGTCGGGGTGGAGATCGCGGGTATCACCGTTTCGAAAATCATCGTAAAATGGTTTAAAGGCAAAGAGATGGCGCTTGCCATGGGGATGCAGATGGCGACGGCCCGTTTGGGTACGATGCTTGCCCTGTGGGTTTCGCTTCCGTTTGCCGATCATTTCAAAAACGTTTCCGCACCGATATTGCTCGGTCTGGTTCTGATCTGCGTAGGTATGATCTCCTTCCTGGTATATGTCGTGATGGATACTCGTCTGGACAAACAGTTGGAGCAGGAGAGCGGCGAAGAGGAAGAGCCGTTCCGTCTTTCGGATATCAAAGAGATCATCTCCAATCCGGGATTCTGGTTGATCGCGATCCTTTGCGTTTTGTTCTACTCATCCGTGTTCCCGTTCTTGAAATATGCGACCGACCTGATGATCAACAAATACAATGTTGCGCCGAAAATGGCGGGTATCATTCCGGGATTGTTGCCATTGGGAACGCTGTTCCTGACTCCGTTCTTCGGAGGATTGTACGACCGGAAAGGGAAAGGAGCAACGATTATGGTATGGGGTGCCTTCATGCTGATCTTCGTTCACTTCCTGTTCTCATTGCCATTGTTGAACTACTGGTGGTTCGCAACGATCATCATGCTGGTTTTGGGTGTGGCTTTCTCGTTGGTACCGTCGGCGATGTGGCCATCCGTTCCGAAAATCATACCGGAACGCCAGTTGGGTACCGCTTATGCGTTGATCTTCTGGGTTCAGAACTGGGGATTGATGGGCGTGCCTGCCCTGATCGGGTATGTGCTTGAGAAATATGGCAAGAACACCGGACAATCGGCTGCCGCTTACGATTATACCTGGCCGATGATCATCTTTACCGGATTCGGTATCCTGGCGTTGTTCGTAGCGTTGCTGCTTCGTCGCGAAAACCGGATCAAAGGATATGGTCTGGAAGAGCCGAATATGAAAAAAGCCTGATCGATCCGGATCTTTTCGTTTGAGGAAATTCCATATAACGATGAGGTCAAACTTCAGCGATAAATTAAAAAAAGATAGGGAACGGGAAATGCCTAGATAGCTTCCGTTCCGACAAAACAGCCTTGATTCCGGTCGTTTCGACCGAATCAAGGCTGTTTTGTTTTTTGTCAGAACCGGAGCGTCTCGAAACGGAGAACGCTGTTCTTCCCAACCATTCCGGTTGACGAAACATATTTTTCTTCCGAACAGATTCTTATTTCCCGATTGACCGGATCTCGTTTTATCGCCGTTTAATGAGTGTTTACACCGGGATAACCGTGTATTAAATGGCGTGTAAACGACCGTTTATACGCCTGAAAATCCGGTTTGCCCAAGCGCCCGATACCGAATGTTTCGGCAGAAAAAGAGAGAATATCTCTGAGAGTAATTCCGAAACCCATCAGACCCGATAGAGTTGAAACAGCGAATCGAATTCGACGCGAAGGATCCGGAGCGCGTTTTCTTCCGGACTGACCGTCTCGGGAAGCATCTCCTTACGAGTCAGCGCGTAATCGTCGTTCAGTTGAGCGACCCATCCCGAACCCTCTTCGTCGAGAAACGTGAAACGTACGTGTCCCGTGCGCTCTACCCGAAGCCGTCTTCCCTCGGGCGTACAACCCGTAACGAACATCACTCCGTCTAGCGGGCAATCGTCAGTTTCGCTGATGATGCGGTATTTCTTGGGATTCTTTTCGGATTCGATAATCTTTTTCATGATTTTACATCCCGCGTAGACTCCCAATGCGAGTTCTGGGCAGATATGACCATGCAGTAAACCGGCTTTCAAAAGCAGATTTTCCATATTTCCCTCCAGAATATCCCGGGTCACTTCCAGACGCGGATTGGTATGCAGTATGGAAACCGGCATTCCTTTCATTTCATAATAGGTCGTATCTCCCGCTTTGATATCTAATACGGGCGAACCGTCAATGGCATCCAATCCTTCGACATAGATCCGGTTGCCGTCTCTTTTGAGAAAACGGACGGTCGTCGTGCCGATGTGATTGGGGCGAAACGGAGATCGGCACGCGAAAATACCCCTTACTTCACCATTTCGGTTCTTTCCGATCAAGTCGATGCGTTCGGTCTTATGGAAAAGATAGACGATTTCGAGGTGTCTGCATTTTTCAATATCGAGCAGCCCTGCCTCGTAAGAGGGATATAACTCGATTTCGGATTGAAGAGATCGGATGTTTTCGGCTTCGGTCGGGGTGCTGAATAGATTTCTGATGATGCCGATCGGTTCGATTTGGAGCATGGCAATCGGGTGTTTGTGAATAATCTTTGTAAATTATAAACAAACTAAAATTCAGTCGGTTCGGGCTTTCGCGGTTTTTCGGGTCGGTAGCCGATCAGTCGGTGATTGGAAACGTAATCTCTTCAATCGTTCCGTTTCGATCCACCTCCTGCAAAATAATTTCCGGAGCTTGCGACCAGGAACGAAGGATTACATTGTAGATATAAGCGTTTTCCTGTTTGAATTTCCCATAAGCGGGGAGAGGAAGTGAAAACGACAACCATCCGCTACGGTTGTTGAATACGATATTTACCAGAACTTTTAACCGACTACGAGTCGTGAATGGTACGAAGTTGACGTAAAGATTCGTATCGACAATGGTCAGATTCGTCGTTGTCGAGGTAACGTTGTTGGAGGGGGTGATGGTCCCGTTGGCGAGCTGAAGAGTCAATCCTTGCGTAGATGGGGTTTGAATCGTAGCCTGATAGATTTTTGAGATTTTATTTCCCGATGAGGCACTCATGTTGATTTGGATCTGAGTACTGATCTGCTCAAAGACAATGTTGGTCGGAGGGTTCGAAATGGATGACACTTCAACATTGGTAGCTGACCACCAGAGATAATCCAATTCGTTATACAGACCGGTCATTTTACCTCCGTATCCGTTTCCGTTTACGAAAGGAGGGGTCTTATCCGATGGATTGTTCAGTTCGGAAATCGCATACAGGTTATAATATCCCGGAGGCAAAGCGATCACGTATTGTCCGGTGAGTGGAGTGATCATCCCTTCGTAAGCAGCCTGGAGAATACTGAATACCATCGGAGACGAATTGAGTGGAGTTTTTCCGCTCGGATAAATGAACATGTGTACGACGCGTCCTTTCGGAAGCTGAATCGTATCGGGGGTATATAATCCTTTGGTTTCGGACAATTCACTGAAAGATTTCGCTCCGACGCTTGCCGTGAAAGTAAGCGGAACGAGTTTCTGTTGGGTACTGTCCGTTTCATTCGAAACGATGTCGTCTATTTCCACATAGTATTTATCTCCTGCGCATCCCAAAAGGAATAACAGGCAGCATAACCATGCGGATATCATATCGAGTTTGTAGCGTTTGATCATAGCGGCTTGGGTATAATTATGGTTCAGAACTACTTTTCGATCCAGGGAGCGACACGAATGTTGCCCAGGGTGATCGTATCTTCCGCGGACAGAATTTCATACTGATAGGAGTGTCCCCCCAGATAGCCGGTTTCCAGAGGCGGAATCTCGACCGAGAAGAAAAACGTACTGTCGAGCACATTACTCGCCCATCCGGCTATAAGTGTCGGTCCGTCATAATTGAACGGGAGGAAGATTCCGGAAGCGGTCATTTGGTCAACCGAAAGATATTGGATGTCCGATGGTTGTTGGGTAGAGGGACTGATGACACCTGTGGTCAGATCCCAACTCTGGTTGGTGACTGTCGGTACGATCAATCCTACGTAATAGATGCTGTCTACCCGAAGATGATCGTCCGTATTTTTCGCCTGAAATACGAATTGAGTCGCACTATGGGTGAAGGTCAGATCGATCGTAGTTCCCGAAGCGTTGATGATTTGATCGGTCAGACCACACCACAGATAATCGATCCCGTTGTATAGATCGGTCGCGGTATTATTGGTAAACTGTGGTGGTAACGAGTCGGCTTTCAACGAAACGGCGTAAAAATCGTATGCGTCAGCGTCCAGCAACATCGGTTTTTGAGTCGGAGTCAATGTCCCCGCGCTCAAAGATTCATAGACCGGCGAAGTGATGGATTGATTTCCTTGTCCGTCCACGAACGCGTACACCTGGGCATAACAACCTTTCGGGAAAGGGGTGAGCGCCCGCGTGAAGTTGCTTTCGAGACGAGGATTGAAGTAGACGATGTATTTGCCGTCCACCGTCGTCACTCCTTCCCGGTCATCATCTACGATCCATTCGTTGCGCACACAGTTGCAACACAGAAGAGAGCCTATCCCTATCCAGATGCTCGCCCTAGTCATCGTGCCGAATCGTGTTTTTTTTCTCAACAAACGCATATGCCGTTTTTATTAGATTTCGATATTAATTGATAAGAATATTCTCGCCATCGATTCGAACCTGATAGTCGTATCGGAATCCGAACTGATAAATCTTGCCGTACGGAATCGGAACATCGGCTTGGTATGAATGGGTTACGCCGTTGATCTTCAATGAGACTGAAAGTTCAAGACTTGTTCGCATCCGGCAGGGCAAGATAAACCCGGCCGCGTTCAGACCATTGATCCGAAGGGGTAATATGCTTTCCTGGGTTTCAGCCGGAGCGATGATCCCCGTAGAGATCGACCAGCTGCATTCCTCTTCAGTCGGTGCGGACAGGATGACTTCCGTTAACTCGATTTCGTCCGATCCCCGGTTCGGGATGAAATCGAAACCGATCCGGCAACACGACCTTTGCATCTGAAACGAGATATTCGGCAAAGAGTCTTTTCCGATGACGATGCTGTCAGACTCTCCCCAGATATAATCCAGTCCGTTATAGACATATCGGGAGTTGCCGGTGACCGGATCGAAATCCGGAACATTGTCATACGGAGTTCCATTTGAAGAAAGAGCGAACATCTTATAGGTGCCCGGAGGGAGTTTGACGGCATTGTAAACCGGAACCAGACGCCCCGATTTCAAGACCGTATATAACCCTTTGTGGAAATGTTTTCCCTGATCGGGATCGGTATCGTTTTTATAAATGAAGATATGCAGAATCGATTGATGTGTAATCGGATCTTTCGATTCCGACAAACTATTCCGCGTATCGATTTTGTATCCGTCGACATAAGCGGAAAACGAAGGAGTGATAATCACCGTATCCTTGTTATTGTCGATTGAAGGCAGAGAGTCGGATCCGTCTCCCCATATCCTTACGACTCCGTTCTCTTTGCTGCATCCGGCAGAAAAGAGAAGAATCAGGCTACATATCAAAACGTGAAATCCATATTTCAAGGTCGTATTTTTCATATCGTTAGGTTTCAATCGTTGGATAAAGCGGATTACCGTCTTCGTCGACTTCGATCCATGGGGCGATATTGACATCACCGATATAAACCGTGTCTTTTGTGAATTCAATGAGATAATGATAGGAGTTTCCTCCCGTCATTTGTCCATCCGGAACCGGAAGAGTCAACGGATAACCTCTCGGTTCATTCTCCTGATAGAGCTGTACGCTCAGATAAACAGACAGTTCGGTGATATCCTTTATCGGAACGATAACCATATTTCCCGAAAGCCCCTGGCAGTTGAATGCTTTCAGCGAATCGCTGTCGATCGTCGTTGCAGGTGAAATTACACCGGTATACAGATCCCATTGACAGTTACTGACATCGGGTACATGCATGGATGCGTAACTGATCCATTGCGCGATTGAATCTCCCTCTTGGTTTTTTACATTCAATACGATTTGAGCGCAACTGTGGTCGAAATTGATGGAAAGAGTAGTCGGGTTTTCAATCACCTGCGATGTTACCTTATACCATAGATAGTCGATGCTATTATAGATATCGGATGCAATTCCCTGTTTGAATACAGGGGGATAGACACTTGATTTGGTCGATACCATATAAAAATCATAAAGACCGTTTACCAACTCCATCGGTTGTTCGACCGGAGAAAGCGTACCCGCCGAAAAAGATTTATAATATCGCCATTGAATCAACTGCAACCCCTTCACGAACGCGAATGCTTCGGTGATACATCCGGCCGGGAACTCCGTTACATTATCTTTGGTACCACCTGCATAACCGTAGATCCGCGGATAGTAACTTACGATACTTTTATTACCGTCCGTACTATCCGGGACCTGATTATTCTGCCGATAGTCTTCCACCTCAAAGCTGTTGCGGGTACAGCCGATGAGAAAACATCCGAGAATCAGGAGGTATGTGATTATATGTCTCATGAGAAGATGGATCATTATGGATTGATCGGTACATTATTCACGTCAACGATATGCCAATCGGCAACCGTTACGTTTTCGAATAGGATCGTATCGACCCGAAGCTTCAGATCATATACATACGAGTATCCGGCTTGCATATCGTTTTCATAAACAGGTATATCCGTCATGTAATTCCTTTCATAGATCTCATCGTTGATCAGAATCTTAAAGGAAGCCTTCAGGCTTGTCGGCTCGGTGACTTTGATCGGAGCCATGGTCAGCTGAGCCTTGTAGGTGGAATCGGTAGGTTGTGTATAACTCAACTCATAGAACGTAGGGCTCACAGTTCCCGACGGACCGATGTTGCCATAATACAAACTCCATGTGACGTTATCGAGACTGGAGGGGGTCAGGCTCATCGAATAGAAGTCTTTAACCGTAATGTCAGCCGGAACGGTCAGGTTCACAACGACCTGTGTACAGCAGTGTCGGAATTTTACGTTGTAGTTGGTAGAAGGATATTGCGGTGTTTGAGCGTAATCGGCCCACCAGATATAATCGATATTGTTTTGGAGATCCGAGCAAAGACCATCCGTAAAAGTCGGAACCGCAACATTCGGATTATTGACACCTACCGCATAAAAATTATAGCTGGCAATAATCAGATACATCGGGTTTTTCACCGGAGTAAGAGTTCCTTTTTTCTTGGTATAATAGTCTACGACATCACTCAGTATGGTTTGATTGAAGGCATATACCGTCGCGTAGCGTCCGGTATCGATCGGCGTATCGTCCGCTTTGGTATCGTACGTCCAGATATCGGCGATGAAATTGATTTTTATTTTCTCTTTATCGGGTATGTCGATTTTTATCGAGTCATCTCCGTTGGGTAGCTTGTTGTAAACGATTAAGTCTTCAACGCAACTGCAGAAATGAATCAAAAAATAAAGGGAGAAAACGGGAAATAACAGATGAAAAGTCAAAGAATGTTTCATGCCGTTTTATTTAAGCGATTATTTTTCAACAAAACCTCTGAGTCATATTTGCGTATGGCTCAGAGATTTTATATTCTTGAGATCGGTGTTTAGATCTGGGTCGGAATGATCGGTGTACCCTTGTTTACGTCTACGGTAACCCAATTGGTTACGGTTACGGTATTGTTGAACGTTACGCCTGCTTCCGTGAATTCCACATAATATACATACGCATTACCGGCTTCAAGTTCGCCCTGAAATACGGGAAGCTTCACTTCGTAATTGTTGGCTACGCTGTTTACGGTTACATTGAATTTGGCGATCAGGCTGTCTGCGCTCGTTTCCAAAGGCATCATGATCAACTGACCGTAATAAACCGGATTTTTTCCTTGAGTTGTATTTTTCGCAACCGGCATATTAACCTGGTTCGATGCGATCGTGGTAGAATAACTGATCTTACCGTCGATGAGATTCCAGGTATTGCTCGTGTTTGAAGACGGAGTCATGGTCATTGTCGGCGTTGCTGTCGCTGAGATCAGATTATTCGGATCCATCATCGCGATAACAACCTGCGTACAACTGTGGGTGAAATTTAACGAAACGTTTTGTGAAACGTTTTTAACGACCAGATTCGGATAAGAGGTCCAAATATAATCGACGTTGGTTTCCAGTCCGGATACGCTGGTTCCGGAGAATACAGGAACAGTCGTCATGGTCGGATAGTTCACACCGGCTCCGTATAAGGTGTATGTACCCGTAGGCAAAGACATCGTGTCGGCCGCAGACAACGGATTAAGATATCCCTGTTCTTTACTTTCATATTGTACCGAGGTTATTTTCGCGGTTCCGTTGTAGGCATAAATCGTTGCGTATCGACCCACACCGATCGGACTGGTGCTTGCCGCTTTGGTCAACATGTCGTATACGGCCGCGTTGAAGAACAGCTTGGATTGTTCGGCTGCGTCCGTGCCGGTTCCGTTACCCGATCCGTTTCCGGTTGAATCTGTAGAAGAACTGCCTCCGCCTGAATTCTGACTTTGTTCATTACCGACATTGATACTGATATCATCTTTTGAACAACTGTAAATCGTGGCGGCTGCGAAAACTGACGCGAAAGAGATCGCGAATAAATTTCTAAACTTTCTCATAGTAGGTTATTTGGTTTAATAGAATGACTATATCGGAGTAATGATAATCGGTTTGCCGGCGTCCACTTCAACCCAGTTGGTAATCGAAGCGTCTTTGAAAGTAAGTCGATTGTTCTCGATATGAATGGTATATAAATAGGCATAGCCTGCTTTTAATTCATTCTGATAGACGGGCAGGTTGATCGTAAGGTTTTGTGCGACCGTTTGCTGATCGATGTAGGCGTTGAGGGTAAAGTTCAGATTGCCTCTCATTTTAAGAGGAATCATGATGATCTGCCCGTAATACCCCTGATTGGTTTGGGATACGCCGAGCGACGTTTTCACGGAGTTCACTTCACGAGCCGGCGTGATCACTCCGGTGAACAAAGACCAGGATGCGCCTTCCGTAACCGAAGGAGTGATATACATCGTGGGCGTATTGCGAATCGTGATGTCGCTGTCATGGGTCAGACAGACGATCACTTGAGTGCAGCAATGCTCCATATTGAGCGTTACCGTCTGTGCGCCCGATTCGATTTGGGTAGAAGGGGTTTTATACCAAACATAATCGATGTTATTATAGACCGGAGACTGTTTTCCGTCGAAAAAGCGATTCACTTTTATATGGGGTGTGTTCACACCGGGAGCGAAGAACTGATAACTGCCGGGAGGCATGGATAACGGTTCTTCGTCGGTTGGGCTGATCGTACCCAACCCTTTGCTGAAATATTGTTTTTCACGGATGAGTATGTTGTCATTATAACTATAGACATCCACGTAACGATTTGTTTTAATGGGAGTAGATTCTAAGGATGATCTCGATTCGATGATCATATCATAGATATTCACGTTGAAATTGATGATACCGGTTACTACGACGCTTGTGTCTTTTCCTCCTGTGCCGTTTCCGTTACTGCTGTCGTTACCGTTTTCACCGGGGATTATTTGATCTTGTTCGTTATACGCGTCGAGGTCAATATTATCTTTTACACAACTCTGTGCTAAACTGATTGATATGAGTAATATCAATATTTTACCGAAGGTTCGAATTCCAGTCATATCTCCATAAATAAAATTATACAACCTTGCTTCAGATTGTATCAATTCTTTATTCTAACGTCCCCAATCCCTTATGTAGGTTTGAATTCTATGTTATAACAACTCAATTTTTAAAGTAGTTTCAAATCATTGGTTAATAAATGTTTCGTAAAAAGAAAGTGAATCAACCGATAAGAACGGAAATCCGGACCTCTTTTTTTAGGATCCGTAACGGTATATTTTTTAGGAAGAGATGGCGGTTTTCCGAAAAATATTCCATTAAAATGCATAATTATGAAAGCTCAATAGCTCCTTAAATAAAAAAAGTTGATGTAATTTGCGCGTGTTTTAATTCTTAGTCACGGAGTTTATCCGGTATAGACCGTAACCAACAACTTCCGTTTCAATTCATCCTTCAATCATAATCGGGG
>CAMTOW010000012.1 GCA_947074245.1 uncultured Bacteroidales bacterium
ATCTTCTTCGAGCGGATCAATTATTTCGGCTTTGGAAGAAGGCAAGATCAAATTGAGAATCACACCCAGCAAAGCAGCCAATCCAATACCGGTAAGCGTAAAACTTCCGATAAGGAAACTTGCACCACCAATTCCGAATGTAAGAATCAAAGAGGCAATCACCATATTGCGCGTATGCGTCATATCTACCTTATTATGCACCATATTTCCAATCCCAACCGAAGCGATCGTACCAAAGAGAAGCAGCATGATACCACCCAAGACCGGTGTAGGTATCAACTTCAGCAAAGCATTCACTTTACCCATAACGGAAAAAATAATTCCGGTAAAAGCGGCAATACGAATGACAGACGGATCGGTGATACGAGTCAATGAGATCGCACCAGTTACTTCGGAATAAGTCGTAACCGGAGGCGCACCTACCAAAGAGGCAAAGATACAAGCCAAACCATCTCCCAACATCGTACGATGCAGTCCAGGATCTTTGACATAATCTTTCCCGCTAACGGTATTGATGGTATAGATATCGCCGATGTGCTCAATCACCGGAGCAATGGCAACGGGCATCATAAAGAGCAACGCTTCCCAAGAGAAAGAGGGTTTTACAAATTCAGGCATCGCGAACCAAGGAGCAGCAGAAACGGAGGCGAAATCGATATCTCCCATCAGCCAAGCCGTAACGAAGCCGACGATTATCCCCAAAAAGATACCAATCAGCCGAATCAGACCTTTGGCTGCCAATGAAACGACAACAGCCGTACATAACGAAATTGAAGCGAGAAGCCAGTTTTCTTTCGCCATATTTACACCACTTCCTGCCAATGAAAGACCGATCAGAATAATAACCGGACCGATGACCACAGGAGGGAAAAGTCTTTTGATGAAGCCCGTCCCGCGATAACGGATCAAGAGACTCATAATAATGTATACTAAACCGACACCAATCAGACCGAAAACCGCTCCGGATAGACCATATAGTTCGGTAGCTTTGATGATTGGGGCAATAAACGCAAAGCTACTTCCTAGAAAAACAGGCACGTGACCTTTGGTAACCAAGTGAAAGATGAGCGTACCTACTCCCGCCGAAAATAAAGCGGTAGACGGATTCAATCCGACCAACAAAGGAACGAGCACTACGGCACCAAAAGCGACAAAAAGAAACTGAACACCAATGATGCCTTTTGCAACAGGATGAAGATTATTCATTATTCTAAATTTTAAACGATACAATATCGAACGGAGAGTCTACAAAACTCCGTGTGAAATCTTGCGGAAGAAACTTAATCGGTTTTATGAATACTACATAACCGGAAAATCGGATTCGCAACAATTCAAAATAAAATTCAAAGGAAGCAAATCTAACCGAGATTTCGTTCAATCAGCAACTTAAACGTGCAAAGTCATTCTAAAAGAGATCACTCAAAGAAGCATCGCTGTGAAAGCATTCATTTCAAATGAGTTCAGTAATACTTAATTCGGAAGAAGTGTGATTCGGCAGTATCACTTGCGATATCCAGATAAAGGAATGTTGAAAGATTGGAAGATTGAATAGAATGCAGATAGGTTCGTTGGAAAGAAAGGAAGGTTAGTAGGAAGCGTATACGAAAGGTTGAAAGATAAGGATTAGAGACTAGAAAGGAAAACACATACAATAAGAGAATTAGAGAACGGAAAGATTGGAAGATTGGTTGAAAGTCTGAAAGATAAGATGAAAGGAAAGTTGTAAGATTGGAAGATTGGAAGATTGAATAGAGTGCAGATAGGTTCGTTGGAAAGAAAGAAAGAAAGAAAGAAAGAAAGAGTGAGTTAGTGAGTAGTGAGTAGTGAGTAGTGAGTAGTGAGAAAGAAAACCAATAAATATAATGGGATCGAAATCGTGCAAACTTAATAAGTATATCCGGTTTCAAGTTGTCTCAAAAAAAATAGGGCAGAGAAGAATTTGGATCTCCTCTGCCCTATTTTCAAAACAAGAAATATCATGTATTGGTGATAAAAACCATTTCTTATAAACTTTCAAGAAGAGATTTTCCTGAAATCGTCATCTTACCGGGATTGGTAAACGACACCGGGAAATCTTTTCCTTTATAACGGATCATCAATAAAGCCGCAGTTGGAGATTCGATAACAAGTTCTTGCAACAAACCATCTTTCCAACGGATATCGACCGTATAACCTCCTTCGGTTTTCAGTCCGGTAATGGCACCTGAAGGCCAAGCGGCAGGAAGAGCAGGAAGAATATCGAGAAAACCATGTTGCGACTGAAGCAACATCTCCGCCATACCGGATACGGCACCCAAGTTTCCGTCAATCTGAAACGGAGGATGAGAGCAAAGAAGATTTGAATAAGACCCAGCTCCGGACGGGCGCATTCCTTTCCCGACAGCCGGTGTCAGTAGATTACGGATCATCTTATAAGACTGATTTCCATCCAGGAAGCGAGCCCAGAAGTTGATTTTCCAACCCAAAGACCATCCTGTACCCTCCTCGCCGCGATATACAAGCGAACGTTTGGCTGCATCTGCCAATTCGGGAGTAAGCTGAGGGGAAATCTGTTTGCCCGGGTAAACGGCATATAGATGAGATACATGACGATGAGAACTTGAAGGATCATCCAAATCCTCTTTCCATTCCTGCAGTTGCCCATAACGGCCGATCTTAAGCGGACTCAGACGATCGCGAGCGATTCGGATGGAATCCAGAAAAGCCTGATCATCGGCCACCCAATCGCCGGCACTAATCAGATTGGAAAAAAGATCCCAAGCGATTTCCTGATCGATGGTGGCACCGATACCGATGGTACCATGTTCGGGAGAATAGGAAGGAGAGGAAACCAATGTGCCATCGGTATCTTCACATAAATAATCGAGCCAAAACTGTCCGACCTCTTTCATAACGGGATAAGCAAAATCCTGCAAATAATCCAGATCGCGGGTATACGAGAAATGTTTCCACAAATGATCGCAAAGCCATGCCGCGCCATTGGGGGCGTATCCCCATTCATAGTCCCAACCCGGAGCGGTATAACCCAACGGATTGTTCATCGTATGAACCGACCAACCGCGCGCGTTGAAATAATCTTTTGCCGTCTGACGCCCCGGAATACGAAGCGTATTGATATACTCCAACAACGGAGTGTGACATTCACTCAGGTTGATTACCTCTGCCGGCCAATAGATCATCTGCAAATTGATATTCATGTGATAATCACACGACCAGGGAGGGGACATCATATTATTCCATTTCCCCTGAAGATGCGCTGGAAGCGAACCGGGACGACTGGAAGCAATAAGAAGATATCGACCATATTGAAAATAAAGCGTTTCCAACGAAGGGTCGTAAGCCCCGATGCTATATTGATAAAGGCGCTCATCGGTAGGCAACTCAGCCTGAGCACTTTCGCCCAACGAGAACGATACCCGATCAAACAAAGATTTGTGATCGCGGATATGCTCTACCTTCAAAGTCTGATAATCGGTAGCCATCGCCGTAGCCATCGCCCGCTCATTGACCGAGCGATAATCGCCTCCGCGATAATGTGGATATTCGTTTTTGTAATCGGTAGCCACCGTTACGTAAGTTTCGAGATAATGAGCTCCGCGAACGGTAATACCGTTTTTCGATTTCGACAAACGGCCATCGGTCTTCACATAAATCTCCCCTTCGACAAACATCCCGTTGGAAACGAGCGGACCGGAAACCCGGATCTTGTTTCCTTTTACCGAAGTTTTGAATTTGGCATGCGGCGTAGAGAGTTCCAGTTGGTAATCTACCCCATCGGGAGCATCATTGGTATATCGGGCAACGACCAAACGCGCCGGATACGAAGCGAAGTACTCCTGAGCGAAATCTATTCCGGAACGAGTGTACGAAGCCGAACCAATCGCCTGAGATAAATCGAGCGAACGCTGATAACCGCTAAAAGCGGAATCCTTCAAAATCGGGGTAACTCGTAGAGACCCGAACGGTTGTTGCGCTCCATAATCGCCATATTGACCAGATTCGGCAGCCTGATTGAGCTGCCCGGTCATGTGCTTCTGAGCCAAAGAAAGCGCCTCATCGGTTTTTCCTTCGGTCAATAAGTTCCGAATCTGAGCTAGATACTTCCAACTATCGGGTTTATTGCCATAGTTGTGTTGCGGAACCGAACCCGGACCACCACTCCAGATGGACTCTTCGGAGATTTGTATTTCATCGGTAATGACACCACCAAAAAACATAGCACCCATATACCCATTACCAATAGGCAGGGCTTCGTTCATCCAATCGGATGCCGGGCGCAGATAACGTAATTTCAAATCGGATGCCTGTATCGTAGAGAGCAATACAGCACAGAGAATAAGTAATGAAATTCTTTTCATTCGTAATTAGATAAATATTAGATTCAGCGAATAGCGACGGGGGTCCATACTCCTTTATGAAGCTCCCAGACCTCTTTGATGCCGGCAGACTTGAGAGAATCAAGCGCAGCATCACGCCCGTCATTTATTTTTTCAGGATAATGCGCATCGGAATTGACCTGAACCCGAATACCGAGCTGACGAATCAGATCGAAATGGTTCAGATTCGGAAAAAAGAACCCTTTATCGGGGTAAGCTTTGGTATTGATTTCCATAATCACCTGCTTCTCGGCAATGAGCGAGAAATATTCTTTGATTTTAGCCAAGTACCAATTCTGAGAAACGACAGACGGATCGCAAGCCGAAGCATTCATCGATATCTTATCGGCATGACCGATGATATCAAATCCGCCGGCATCAAGCATCCTCATCAATTTATCGAAATAAGCGATGACCGTACGTCTCAGGTCATTGTCGAACCGGGTAGCGATCTTTTCTTTAAACAGATCGGCTTTAACATCAAGATCCGCCAATTCGCCAAAAGCATCTTCCACCAAATGAACCGATCCAATGCGATAATCGAGCGGTAAGTTTTGGAACAGATCGGCAGAGGGATTATGAGAGTCGGTGAGATAGTCGATTTCGAGTCCCAGATAGAGTTCGATTTGAGACTCATATTTCTTTTTTAAAGCGAGAATCGTTTCTACATAATTGTTCAGATCGTCCATCTTCAACGACCAATGGGTTGAAAACGGAAGCGGAGCATGAGAAGAAAAACCATACGATGAGAAATTCTGACGAATCGCTTCGAGAACAAAAACTTCGGGATCGGCATGACCATCGCAAAACGAACAATGGCTATGGTAATTGGTTAAGTTGCGCATTACACTCATTATTAATCCAATGTGATAAATCTACCGCGAAGATAATGCTTTTATTATTTATAATTATGCAGCAATATGTCGGCAAACGGGAACCTTCGGCTGAAATTATCCGTTATTAAACGTATAATAAGCAATATATGAGCGCAACCGAGATACATACGCTATGGACCATAGGGCACTCGAATCATAGTATCGAAACATTCATCGAATTGTTGGAAAATTACGGAATCGAAACCGTGGCAGACGTAAGAAGGCTGCGCGGATCGAGTAAATATCCTTGGTTTGATGAAGAAAGCCTCACCCGATCGTTGGAAGAGAGAGGGATCCGCTATACAGCTATTCCCGAACTTGCCGGACTACGGAAAAAGAATAAGGATTCTGTCAATACGATCTGGAGGAATCTCTCATTCCGGGCCTATGCCGATTATATGGAAACGCCAGAATTCTTACGAGGAATCGGGATACTGACCGAGATCGCCACAAAAAGCAAAACCGCCATCATGTGCGCCGAAGCGGTATGGTGGCGGTGTCATCGTTCGATGATAGCAGATTATATGAAATCGATCGGATGGGAAGTGATCCATATCCTATCGGCCAGCAAAAGCGAGATACATCCTTATACGGCAGCAGCATCGATCCGAGAGGGAAAGCTTTACTACGGCAGGGCAAAGGAACCGGATCAATAAGAGATCGCCTGACGAATATACTGCGGCATACTCGGTGATTCCAAATCTTGCATATACAACGGATTGTACACTCCGAAAGGAAGATCTTCGAGAATCATATCGTTGCAACGACGCGCGGCTACCATCTTATCAATCATCGAGGTATAAATACTCGTCGTGATCATATCGGCAAGCAGCCCGGCTATACCGCCAGACCCCGACTTAATATTCGTATCCAACTGAAATTCGCCCGTACGCTGAAAAACGACCTCATTGGTCTTTGCCGATTTAAGCATATAATCGACCGTTACGGTAATGTTTCCTGCCATTCGCCCTTTGGACCACTCATTGATCCGGGTGAACAGTACCAAATCGGCACCGAGCATATCGTTAAAGATCTTCAAGTCGCGCTCCAAAAACAATTCGGCATCATAAGCACTTTCGTTTTTCAGCATTTCCATCATCAAAAACGGCGAAAAGACATAGTAGCCACGATCGCATAAAGGCTGGAAAAGACTCGTATAAAAATAATCTTTCGCATCGACATCGACCGTATTGTTGATTGGTGGCATGATGAGAATTGAGATCGGACGCTCTTCATATAATGCCTTATATGAGTTACCACGAGTTGACAAATATCCGGAAGAATATCCCATTTGAGAAGAAGTGGTACAGGATTGCGCCAACATCAAAAGGAGAACGAAACTCATTAAAAAACGGAACTTCTTCATTTTTGAATCTTATTTAGGATTTGTTCTACGAATATTTTCGATTCAGGATAAAGCTCTACTTCCTGATTCAACATCTTTATACCCGAATCGCGGTTGCCCGCTTCAATCAAAATAAACCCATATTCGGCATAAATACCCGGAGGTACCTTATTGCCCGCACTTTTGCCGGTATTACGAATGATATTGGTAAGTTCGAGCATCAGTTGGTGTTTATCTTCATCGGTTTGTTTTTTATAATAATTGTAGGAAGCTTTCTGATATCCTGCCCAATAGTATTGAGGTTTGGCGGAAGAACATGATGAAAGCGCCAAGCCTATAAACAAAGAAAAGCAGATTCCGACGATACAGCGTAAAAGCCGGGGGTTGTAATTAAAATCCATAAACGAAATTGAATTAAACAAAAGACCAGAAATCAGGGAATCTGAATATTCTGAGTTTCCTGTGCAGAAAGGAAAATGTATTTCTTATAGATTACACGACCATTTTCCTTGATTTCCAGTTCGTGTTTTCCAGCCGGAATGGCGTATAGCTTTCCTTTGACATTATGAACAGACTCTTTTTTGGTCTGCGCATTGAAAAAAATACTGTTGTCGAGACTCACCTCGATGTTGCGCTTTCCATTCGACCAAAACGCCAAATAAGATTCTTGCGGCATTCCAGAAGTCGAGCTGGTACGACCAACACGACAACCCGTAAAAGTAAATATCGCCAAAAGAGCGAAAATAAGATAACGTAATTGTTTCATGATCAATTCTCCTTGATAAAATAGTTTTCCAAATCCTGCGGTTCGATATTGCCTTCGATAAAAGACACTAATGAATATTCGGTATCAGGCGTAGCCCCTTCGGTGCTCAATACCGTGATCGTGCCGACTTCCTTACCGGGAAGTTCGATATTCATCCCCGTCTGCGGATTATTGACCGTTTTGCCTTTCTTCATCACCCGGAAGGTATCCCCCGGACGTATGCCCTGACTCTTTCCTCCGGAAATAATGACCGTATCGTCTTCGTACGCCAAGAAATAGGATTTCCACGGTTGGTTGGTACAGTTGTTGATTATATTCTCCACCAGCTGAGAGATCGCAGCGGCGATGGCCTTGTCGCTGAGTGTAGCATCGAAGCCAGCCTGGGCTCCCACACCCAGCGTCTGTTTGGTTTTCACTTCGGAGCGACCTTTACCCTCTTCGGAGTAGATGATCAATCCGCTCGACACATCCACGATTCGGATCGCGACACCCGCTTCGACAATTTGAGTCTTGCTTGAGCGAAAAACCCCGGCATCGCCTTCGTTTTTACGACCATATTGAGTGATGGAACCAATGATCACATAATCGGCACCGATCGTACGAACATCCATTTTACCCAAAGACGCTTCTTGAATGACACCCGCCAGATCGTTGCGTTCGAGCATGATGAACTTGCCGGACTGCGCCAAACGTGTAGAAAGGATATCGAGCGCCTGCTGCGCCATCGGGTCATTCTCCTTATTATAAAAGATGCCTTTGCCATATTGGGTTTCGTTGCTGAAACGGAGTATCGCAACTTTTCGTTTGAGCCCCTCATAAGGATTTGTGTCGTTGATTTGATTTCCGACCTGTATGATTTCGTTCTGAGCGAAAACGGGAGCAATCGCCAAACTGAACGTCAAGAGAGTAGTAGTAAGTAGTTTGTTCATAATATCACGATGTTTTCAGCAAAAATAATAAATATAAAAAATCATTATACAAATATTCGTCATCATATCTAAAACCATTCGTGTAAAATAATTGTTATCAGAGGTATCTCTTACCTATCATTCAACAAAAATTAAGATATGAATCACATTCTGAATCTCGATAAATGGAATAGCAAACACAAGCTGATCCGGAATTTGCATATCATCATACTGATCTTATGCCTGATCTTGATCGTGATGATTTCTATCGATATCTTTAAAAAACTGCCCCCGCAGACTCACGCCCTTTATATGAAGGTGCAATTCTGGATTTGCATCGCATTCATTATCGACTTCTTCGCAGAATGGATATTCAGCAAACAGAAAAAAAGATATTTCTTTACTCATATCCTTTTTCTGATCGTATCGATCCCTTATCTGGACATATTCGCCATTGCAGGGACCCACTTCAACCAACCGACAGATTATCTGCTTCGATTCATCCCGCTGATACGGGGCGGATACGCACTCGCCATTATCGTAAGCTGGCTTTCATACAGTTCGGCATCGACACTGGTCGTGACGTATGTAACGATCTTACTTTCGACCGTATATTTCTCTTCACTCCTTTTCTTCAATGTTGAGCACGACATGAATCCGCTGGTATTGAATTACACGGATGCCATCTGGTGGGCTTTCATGAACGTAACTACGGTGGGATCGAACATTTATGCCATTTCGGGATTGGGGCGTATTCTCAGCGTGGTGTTATCGGCCATGGGCATGATGATGTTTCCGATCGGAACGGCATATATCACGAGTAGAATATCGAAAGAGGATATCCGAAAACGACAAGAGTATGAAGAAATGTTTGGCGAAGTGAGCGAAATGAAGAAGAAAGTGGATGAAAAAGAGAAACAGCTCGCTCAGGCACAACAGCATATCGACAATGAAAAGAGCATCCTCGAAACCAAGATGAAAGAATCGGGAGAAACCATAACCGACCCGAATCCTTCGACAGACCCGGCATCGAACAATACGACCGATCAAAACCCGGCCGCCGACCCGACATCGGATGAAAACAATGCTACCAAATAACGGCAATCGCCACCTAAACGGGAATCAAAATTCGCCATTATTAACTTGAAAAACGCAGGCAGAAAACTGATTTTGTCTTGCAAAAATCGATCGAAAAAAACATCAGGCAGAAAACCAAAAATCGTCAGGCAGGAAAATCAAAAAGTACAGGCAGTAAAATTCAATTCATCAGGCAGGAAATTTCGGGAGACAATCCGACCTGTCTGATCGCTTCATCACAGGCAGAAAAAGGAGCAAAATCGGCTTTATTCTGATTTGAGCCGTTTGTGGGAAGATGATGGAGGAAGAATGCGCCGACCCATGAACCAAGTGATAGCTCCCCCTAAGAAATTGGCCGCTATGGTGACGATAAGGACCAATGTGCCTCCTCCGAGATGGAGTAGATACGGGATAAGCATCACACTGGCGATGGCTCCAATCTTGCCGATGGCAGCCGACAACCCACACCCCGAACCACGCTCGGAAACATCGTATATTTCGGTGGGAAGAATAAAGGTCATCAGATTAGGGCCCGCATTGAGAAATACTTCAAAAAACATAAACCCGGCAATGGCAATCCAAGCAGGCCAATGTAAGAGATAAGCTATGAGTAAAAGTATCAAACCACAGGATGCGAGAAAGAAACCATAGGCCTGAATACGAATGTGATAACACCGAGAAACCAGCCAAAGACCAATTACGAATCCGACAACATTGAAGACGCTGATATACGCCGTGATCCGAACGGAATCGAGGATTCGGGTAAAATGAGATTCGGAATCCGGTTCGAGCCCCAATACCAATATAAGGATCGGAATGAAAACACCAATGCCATAGGCTCCCACTCCCTGACACGCCCAGGGGAAACCGGTGAGAATGATTTTTTTATAGTTGCCATGACGAAAAAGACGCATCAAGCCGCCTTTGGGCAAGGTGGATTTTTCTTGTTTCAGAGTAAGTTTGCCCATTACGACATCATCGCCCAGGAAATAACGTACCATACGTTCGGCCTCTTTCACTTTGCCATGCGCCAATAACCAGCCGGGACTTTCGCCAAAACGAATACGCGATAAGAAAATGACCGCAGAAAGTACGGAAACCGTCAGAAGCAGCCGATGCCACAGAACCGGATCGCCCCAATCCCGAAGTAAAAGAAACGCGACTCCCGCCATAAGAAAACTACCGAGCGCCGAGAATGCCTTTGCGATTCCGACCATCGTAAGTTTGTATTTATCGGGCATAATCTCGGAAATATAGTCGGGATCGAGCGCATATTCGCCCCCTACCCCCAGCCCCATCAGAAACAAGCAAACATCCAACCCGATGATATCAGACCAGAAATAAGCGCATAGTGAGGCAATCAAGACCAAGGCAGGACAAACGCGAAAGAAAAGCAGATAGCCATACTTATCGCTCAGGCGTCCGAAAAGCAATGACCCGAACATGATACCGATCAACTGAACGGTGCCGATAAAGCCGAGTTGGAAAGACGAGAGGCCGTCATGACTTGCCAAACGGATCAGCGGAAGGATAACGCCGACCAAAGTGGTTAGCGCAGAACCTAAAAACTGCCCGAGCGAAGCGATAATCAGTACTCTATAATGCCCCCAACGAAGCGGCATGAAATCCATATCGGCATATTTCTGCATATCCGGAACCGGTTTTGAATCAATACTATGAATTTACAAACTCGAATTTAATAACAGTTGAGAGTCAATTTCCGTTCTCGAAGGTGAAAAGAAATAAAGAAACGGATAAAAAAATGGCCCGGAAAGCACCATCGGCTTTCCGGACCATCTTATTTTATTTCTGAAAGGAGCGTATTACTCTTCCGACTCTTCTTCGTCCTCACGCATATTGTGATATACGCTCTGAACGTCTTCGTCATCTTCGAATTTCTCCAACATTTTCTCAAGAACGGCACGCTGTTCGGCAGTTACGTCTTTCAATTCAGTCGGGATACGTTCGAACTCAGCGCTTACGATTTCGAAGCCAGCTTCCTCCAGGTATTTCTGAATTGCCGCAAATGACTCATAAGCAGCATACATTACGATTTCGCCTTCTTCCGCTTCGATCTCATCCACACCCAAATCGATCATTTCCAATTCAAGTTCTTCCAAATCGACACCTTCTTTTTCTGTGATTTTGAACACCGATTTGTGATCGAAAAGGAAGTCAAGAGATCCGGAAGTACCCAACGAGCCACCCGCTTTGTTGAAGTAGCTACGAACGTTGGCAACGGTACGGGTATTGTTGTCGGTAGCCGTTTCGACTACAACAGCGATTCCGAAAGGACCGTATCCTTCGTAAACAATCTCCTTATAATCAGAAGCATCTTTCGATGTCGCTTTTTTGATAGCACGTTCAACGGTATCTTTTGGCATATTCGCCGCTTTGGCATTTTGCAAAAGAACGCGAAGACGAGAGTTTGATGACGGATCAGGTCCTGCTGCTTTAACGCAGATAGTGATTTCCTTACCGATTTTGGTGAACGTACGGGACATACTACCCCAACGTTTCATTTTTCTGGCTTTACGATATTCAAACGCTCTTCCCATTGTATGATAATATTATAATAGTATATATTCTTAACGCAACGATGCGTTGAGTTTAGTTTCGAGGTTTTTGATCAGACGCGACATCAGGTTGTCGATCTGTTTTTCATTCAACGTTTTCGATTCGTCCTGAAGGATAAAGCTAACCGCATACGATTTCTTGCCTTCCGGAAGGTTCTTGCCTTCGTAAACATCAAACAAATAGATCTCTTTAAGAAGCTTACGATCTGTTTCCTGAGCTACTTTTTCGATATCGCTGAAAAGAACGTTTTTATCGACAAGAAGCGCCAAGTCGCGTTTTACAGGAGGGAATTTTGAGATCTCGGCAAAGGTTAATTTCACTTTACCAGCCTCTTTCATCAACGCGCTCCAGCTCAATTCTGCAAAACAAACTTCCTGTTCGATATCGAATTTAGAAAGAAGCTTGTTGCTTACGATACCCAATGAACCGATCTGTTTGCCATTCGGAAGAGAGATCTCCAAACCTACGGCATAGATATCGTTGTTGAACTGAGTGAATTTGAGTTTTTTCAGGTCGATACCCAAACGAGTAAGGATATTTTCGACATAAGCTTTCAGTTCGTATACATTGGTTTTCTCGTCAGCATGCGCCCAGCTACCCGAAACACGGTTTCCGGTAAGCCAAAGCCCGAGTTTCAAATCTTCGGAATAAGCGGCAAGCACTTTTTCGTCTGACTTTTTCTCCGCATTGAAGAACTGGCAATTGCCGTATTCGAAGAAACGAAGATCGGCAGCACGGTGATTGATATTGCGAGCGATGCTTTGCAAACCTCCGAAAAGAAGAGTCTGACGCATTACGTTCAAATCGTTGCTCAACGGATTGATGAGACGTACGCAATTATCGACCGGATATGTAGTAAGCTCCGAATAGAATGATTCGGAAGTCAACGTATTATTCAGTATTTCGTTGAAGCCCGCACCGACTAACTGCTCGGCGATCAACTGTTGAAGCTGATTGCTTGCATCGGTAGGAGTTTTGTAAGAAAGGCTCGACTGAAGACTTTCACCAAACGTAACGTTATTATAGCCATAGATACGAAGGATATCTTCGATCACGTCTACATCGCGCGTTACATCAACACGGTATGTAGGAACCTTGATAACGACGTTTTCATCAGTCTGACTGATGATTTCCATCTCCAGACTATCTAGAATGTCAAGAACGATATCGCGCGGGATATCATTTCCGATCAGGCTGTTTACTTTAGCGAAAGATAGAGAAACCTCAACACGCTCAATCGGAACGGGATAAATATCAACCGGTTCGCCAACGATCTGTCCGCCAGCGATCTCTTTGATCATCAAAGCAGCGCGCATCAAGACATACATCGTATTGTTGGGATCGGCACCACGCTCGAAACGGAATGAAGAATCGGTATTCAGGGCGTGACGACGAGCCGCTTTACGCACCCAAGTCGGGTTGAAATAAGCAGACTCCAGGAAAATATCGGTCGTCGATTCGGAAACACCCGAATCCACACCACCGAACACTCCGGCCAAACACATCGGCTCGATCTCATTGCAGATCATCAAATCGTTTTCGTGAAGCGTACGTTCTACCTCATCCAAGGTGCGGAACTTCGCACCCGGCTCAACCGTTTTTACAATCACATTGCGATTCGGAATCTTCGCCAAATCGAATGCGTGAAGCGGATGGCCCGTTTCGTGAAGCACGTAATTGGTGATATCGACTACATTGTTAATTGAACGAACGCCAATCGCTTCCAAACGGTTTTTCAACCATTCCGGGCTTTCGGCAATCTTCACCCCTTCGATGGTGATACCCGAATAGCGCGGAGCTGCTTCGGCATTCTTCACATCAACCGTAGTAGCACCTTCTTTGCGATCAACAGCAAATTCGGCAACAGACGGTTTCAACAATTCGTAAGTCAGACCGTTGCGACGCAAATAAGCAGCCAAATCACGAGCTACACCATAGTGAGAAGCGGCATCGACACGATTTGGAGTGATATCCACTTCGAGGATATAGTCGCTTTTAATATTGAAATAATCTTTGGCAGGAGTACCGATAACGGCATTTTCGGGAAGAACCATGATTCCGTCGTGAGAATCGCCAAGGCCGATCTCATCTTCAGCACAGATCATACCGAAAGACTCTTCGCCACGGATCTTTGATTTCTTAATCTGGAAAGACTGATCTCCATCATAGAGCGTAGTCCCTACGGTAGCAACTACAACATTCTGACCCGCAGCTACATTGGCCGCACCACAAACGATCTGTACCGGTTCGCCATTGCCTAGATCGACAGTGGTCACATGCAAGTGATCGGAATTGGGGTGATCCACACAAGTGAGTACATGACCGATAACCAGTCCTTCAAGGCCACCTTTGATAGCCTGGACCTCTTCGATTCCACCCGTTTCAAGACCGATCGATGTCAAAGCAGCAGAAATCTGCTCCGGATCAAGATCAAATTTGAGATAATCTTTAAGCCAGTTATAAGAGATATTCATATCTTAATCAGTTAGTAGTTACAATAGTATCGTGATAAACCGCACGTCAGGCGCCGGTTCTTTTTAAACTCGCCAAAGTTAATAAGAAAATGGTTAACTCTTAATAATCTATTTGAAGAAGTTCGCGTTAATTCAGGCGCAGAATGCAATCGAAAGGGCAAAATAAAAATGAAAAAGGAGAAACCGAATGCATTGGTTTCTCCTTTCTATTATAATCATCCTTTATCAAAAGGACTCTCTATGAAACGGATTATTTGACCGGAATCTCTTTGGCTCCTTCGGGAGGAGTGGCCGATCTCTTCGGTATATCGATCGTCAAAACCCCATTCTCGGCTTTTGCCTCAATCTTATCTTTCAGGATATTATCGGGCAAGAGCATCGTTTGCTGAAATTGAGTATAGGCGAATTCACGACGCAGATATTTCCCTTCATTATCTTTCTCTTCGTTCTCTTTTTTATTTTGAACGCTCACCAGATCGGAAGAGCACACGTCTGAACTCCAGTCACTCCGGAGAATCTCGT
>CAMTOW010000013.1 GCA_947074245.1 uncultured Bacteroidales bacterium
GTAATGAAAAAATGTATCCAAAAGTATTTTATATCAATTCTATGGTTTATTTGCATGTAACCGACAGAATGCTTCCGCAATACATTTCCAGGCTTTCCATCAATTCTATGGTTTATTTGCCCCATAAAGGAACCCCAATCTGTTTAATTCAGCAGTGGTTCGTGGAGAAGAATTAAACAGAGTACGAAAAAAAGTTTTATCGGAGAACAAGATATTGAAATCAATCCTAGTTCATACGATAGAAACGACGATGATAGATCGGAGTCAACAGACGCATCGACTCCAACATTCTGCGCGCCAAACGTCGCGCATCGGAAACAGCAGTGGTCTGTTTATATCGGAGCGGCACACCCAGACGGCTGTGGTAGCGCAGGAAGTGTTCGTGAAAAGGAGGATGAGAGAACCGCACCCAAGGTTTACATTCCGTATAATGTATGATCCGAATCCGTTCGGCACCTTCCATGACCTCCTCGTATCGAGCCGGGAGAATCTTATGATCGATGTGCATAAACGTCGACATCCAGTTCCATTGAGAAGGAAGAGAGAGCCAATTGGTATTGAGCACGACGTTGAGCGTATCCTGATCATGCGCCGTCAGTTTGGGAGCATTGGCATCTACATAGTCGAAAAGAGCACGGGAGATTCCGTTCCGGCGCCAATAATCTACATTAATCACGAGCATCCCCGCATTGAAGTAAGAGTTTTCCCTCGGAATTCCGAGTCTCGGAAACACATCATCCGCATAACAACCCGACTCATCGACAGCCGCCACCCCGTATCCCGTCAGATCGATTTCCCAAAGAGGGCGAAGCGAACCGAGTACGATCATATCCACATCCAGATAGATCGCCCGATGCTGGTCGTCGGGAAGCAGATCCGGAATCAGAAAACGGAAATATGTCGCCAGAGTCACCTTATCATTTTCGCGGACCGGGCATTTCTCAAAGAGAGATCCGTCGATATCACAAATTTTCACCGAAGCTTCATACCGGTCGGCTACGCGGGCGATGAGAGAACGGTTGTCTTGCGACAGCCCTTCGGTCATCAGATAGACGCATACCTCGGAGTCACGGTTATTTTCGAAGAGAGAAGTCAGCATAACAGCGCAATATTGCGCGTAGTTGTCGTCGGTTGAGCAGAATACATTCATGGTTTCAATCTATTTTTCAATTTTCCGAACAAAGCTATCGTTTCGTCATTACGAAAAAGTAACAATAACGCTACATAAACAAGAGAAGCAGAGAGCGTACCGAACAAAACAGTCCAATAATCGTTGGTAACGATCCGATCGATGAAAAAGGCCGGGATAACCGCAATGAGAGCCGCTACCAGAAAAGGAGCCACGTTGCGAGCCTCTTCGGAGCAGGTCACCACTCCCAGGCGCGCCGTAAAACGGGTAATGATCCAGATATCGAGCAAACTGTAAAGCACCAATCCGTAACACATCACGGTGAGTCCGAAAGGCATGGTCGCAAAAAGAATTATCACAGACACCACCTTCTTTATCACTTCGCTTTTCAGCGCCAGGTCGGTTCGCCCCTTGATACTTAAAATGTTCCAATTGAGACGCATAATCACGTCCCACATGTAGGCAATACATAAAATAGGCAAATAAAGAGCCAGATCGGCCCATTTTTCGGAAAGAATGATGATGACCACCGGTCGGGCAAGAACCGCAAAGATCAGCATCACAGGGAATATAACGAGCGAAGCAAGTCGAATGTTTTTGATGAAATAGACACGCAGGCGTTCGTTGTCGTCCTGGAAACCACACCCGATGGGATAAAAGGTGCGTTCCATAATTCCGGTCATGTTGATGGGAAAAATGGAAGCCAATGAGTAAGAGCGATTGAAAAGACCGAGTTCGGTCGCTTCGAAACGTTTCCCGATCACAAGCGAATAGAGGTTGACATAGATGGTGTGCATGAGTCCTCCCACGAGCAGTTTGGAGCCAAACGCAAAGAGAGAACGAAACGACTCCATGGAGAAGATCAATTTCGGGCGCCATCCCGAAAAAAGCGACATCAGCACCATGGTGATCACATTGAGGATCAATACCTGAAACACAAGCGTCCATACCCCCCATCCGCGATACGCCATCACCAATCCGGATACACCCGCAATGAGAGTCGCCACGAGCGTGATCTTCGCAATCAGCGAGTAACGGAGTTCGACAGTCAGTTTGGTCCGTTGCACGAGCGAGCAAGCGTTGACGATGAGATTGATCCCCACTACCCGGGTAATCAGTACCAGTTCCGGTTGTTCATAAAACCGAGCGATCGCTCCCGCCGAGAAGCAGAGAATCAGGTAACAAAGGATACTGACCAGCAGATTGAAGAAAAATACCGTGGTGTAGTCTACATCGGTCCGATCGCGTTTTTGAATAAGCGCGCTTCCGAAGCCCGAATCGACGAAACTCTGCGCCACCGCGGTGAATATACCGAGCATCGCCACGAGTCCGTAGTCGTCGGGAGAGAGTATGCGAGCGATCACCAGACCCAGCACGAACTGCACACCCTGTACGGAGAAGCGTTCGATCGCGGTCCAGATAATCGCATTTTTTGATTTTGAATCCATCTGAAGTATCCGAGATTTTCCATGTATCCGAAAAGCGGCAAGCGCTCCGAGCGCGGAGTTTGCCGTTTCGTGACTTAAAGCTAATTCAAATTCGTCGCATTTCCATCGTCGCGGGGCAATGATTTCAACGAAGGGAGCGGATCCGAATTTATTTTTCGATGATCGGAGCGGTCTGTCGCGCCGTATCGACCGAGCAATAGCGTGAATTCATGCTGACGAATTCAGGGACCATGCATTTCATCTGCGCGACCATCGATTCGGCGTCTCCGCGTTCCATAATCGCGAGCAGTTCCGTCACACCGGCCAGCACCTCGCTGTAATCGCAGCGACGCACGCGTGCAATGCGTATCTTCGAGTTCGGAGTAGGCAGATCCTTCTCCTTATCGCTTAGCAGTTCCTCATACAGTTTCTCTCCCGGACGAAGCCCGGTCTCCACGATACGCACATCCACATCCGGAATCAGGCCGGAGAGTTTGATCATCTTGCGGGCCAGATCGTAGATACGGATCGGTTTCCCCATGTCGAAAACGAACACTTCGCCCCCGTCACCGAGGTAGCCCGCCTCCAACACCAGGTTGCACGCTTCGGGAATCGTCATAAAGTAACGGATGATATCGCGGTGTGTGATCGTGACCGGCCCACCTTCGGCAATCTGCCGTTTGAACAGCGGCACGACACTTCCGTTGGAGCCCAGCACATTGCCGAAACGAGTCGTAATGAAGCGAGTGCGTCCCTCCCCTTCTCGATAAAACAGACTCTGCACATAAATCTCCGCGATCCGTTTGGAAGCCCCCATCACATTGGTCGGATTGACCGCCTTATCGGTCGAGATCATAACGAATCGTTCGACACCGTATTCCACGGACAGGTCCGCCAAAATACGAGTCCCCCCTACATTGACCGACACCGCCTCAACGGCATTGCTTTCCATCATGGGCACATGTTTGTAGGCCGCCGCATGGAACACATAGCGGGGATTATAGAGACGGAAGACCCGTTCGATCCGTTCGCGCCGAGTTACGTCGGCAATCACGGGTACAAAGTCCAGATCGGGATATAAGCGTTGAAGTTCGAGTTGCAGTTCGTGCATCGGCGTTTCCGCCTGATCCAAGAGAATCAGACGACGGGGGCGACAATCCGCCACCTGACGACTGATCTCGCTTCCGATCGATCCGGCAGCGCCCGTGACCAGAATGACACCGTCCGCCAAAGAGCGACGCATTTGAGAGTCTTCCATAACGATGGGTTCGCGACCGAGCAGGTCTTCGATCCGAATCTCACGCACCAGCGACGCCACTCCCCCCTTGGCACGTCCCATCTCTTCGAAACGATTGACGATCATCACACGAATCCCCGATTCGATGAGTGAATCCGCCACGGTATCCTGAAGCAGAGAGATGTGTTTGGGAAGTATCACCACCGTATGGCATCCGAAATCATCGAGTCGTCCGGAGATTCCATCGAGCGGAAGGATCGGCACGCCGAGTATCTCGTCCGCCTGTTGTTTGCCCGTCATATCGATTACGGCTACCGGCACATAGCGTCCAGCCGGTTCGTTGCGCAACGCCGAGGTAAGCAGAAGCGATTCCGAATCGCATCCCAACACGAAAACCCGTTCCTGCCGCTCTTTATTGTCCATATTCATCCAGATACCGAACATCAGTTTCACCGACATACGGATGGCAAACATGAAGCAGAACGCAAGTCCCACCATCACCGTTACCATAAAATAATTGAAAGGAAGCGGCGAATCGATGATCCAGAACACCGAATTGATCGCTACCAGCGTCAGGAGCACCGAAGCACTGGAAACGGCCAGGCGGCAGAGATCCCATACCCCCGAATAGCGAACAACACCCGCATAGGTACCGAATAGCAACGAATAGAATACGCTCGTCCCCATCACCACGATCAGGCGGAAAGCGAACATCTGTCCGAATCCCCGATCCTGAAAGAGCGCTTCACGCAAGAAAGCGATCAGTAAGAACGAAACAAGCATCACAAGCTGATCCAACAAAAAGACCAGCCATCTCGGCGTATATCCCGAAGTCATGTGATTCCGGAACGCATTTTCAATTTTTCTTAAGAAACCCACAGTATCCATCATGTATATCAGTTCAATGTAAAGAGGCGTTGCCGCCTATCGGCGGGAAGCGCCATAGAGCGCATGCTGGCGCATGAGCGCACGAAGGCGTTGTCCGGGCAGGAAGCGGCGTACGGGAAAAAGCGCACGAACGGCGAACCCGAACCAGGGCGCATACCGAAGATGCACCTCACAATAAGCGCGGCGAAAGCCGAATTTCCGAATCAGAAACTCCTGAATTCCCGAGCGTTCGCGCATGGTGCGGAAACCATCAAAGGCGAAACGCATTCCCCGTTCGCCCAGGTAGTAGCGATTCATCTCCCAAATGAGACCGTAGAGCGGATAGTATCCGCGCAACGAATCGCGGGAAGCACCGAAGCGATCGTAAAACACTTCGGTTCCGGCAAAAAGACGACATTCGGCGAATCCGATCGTCTTTCCCGTATCGCGAGCCGTAACCGTCCAACGATCGACGAGCGTCTTCTCATCGGTGGTCCGGACATAGGAGCAGCGTCGTAAGGCGCGACGCACTTTCGAACGAGTCGAGGCACTGAGAGCCTCCCAACCGTCCGCCGTATCCTTGACCACATACCATCCTTCCCCATCGGCAGCCCGATCGAAGCGATCGGTCCACCGACACATCCATACCCCCCGGCGGCGCAAGAGCGAGCGCACCGTCGCCTCATCCGGAGCGATATTCCGCGACAGCGGAGCATCCGGAATCAGACACCGATGAATCAGGCGCCAGGAAGAGTGTTCTCGGTCGGACATAAAGCTTTATTAAACATTATGTTCCAAAAGTAAAAAAAAAAGCGGCGTCACACCGTAGATAAGGGTGATCGCGGCAGATATATTGCATTATTTATGTTAATTGAAAACAAAAAGCCGCCCCGTTTCAACAACGTAGCGGCTTCCTTCATTTTATTAATCAATCCCTAATCAGAACATCCCACCGATGCTCCAGCATCGGTTTCCGTCCTTGTGTATATTACTCCGAGAGCAGGTCGGCGCATAAGCGCTCCACTCCCGTTTCCATATCTATTTTATGCGACCAACCCAGCGCATGCAAGCGCGATACGTCGGTCAGTTTTCGCGGCGTCCCGTCGGGGCGATCGCTATTGAAATAAAGGCGTCCGCCGAATCCCATCTTGCGAGCCACCAAGCGAGCCAGATCCGCAATGGATATCTCCGAACCCGTGCCAATGTTGATGTGGCAGTTGCGAACCTCTTTCGTCCCGGGAGCAAACGTATCCCGGAATCCCACACGCTGCATGATGTACACGCAGGCATCCGCCATCTCTTCGCTCCACAAGAATTCGCGCATCGGAGTCCCGGTACCCCAGATCTCCACTTCCACCGCACCATCGGCGGTGTGACGCACACCATATTTATCCATTTTCGCGATCATCTCTTCGCGCGTGGCACCTTGTCCGACTCCTTCGACCGGACGCAGGGCGAAGTCACGCGCCACAGCATCCCAATCGTTCCGTTCGAGCGCACGTCCCAGCTTCATCTTGCGCAAAAGCGCCGGAAGCACATGGCTGCGTTCGAGGTCGAAATTATCATTCGGCCCGTATAGGTTGGTCGGCATCACGGCGATGTAGTCGGTCCCATGCTGGAGGTTGAAGCTCTCACACATCTTAAGCCCGGCAATCTTCGCGATCGCATAAGGCTCATTGGTGTATTCGAGCGGCCCCGTAAGCAGTTCGGATTCCGCCATCGGCTGGCGACAATCGCGCGGATAGATGCAAGTACTCCCCAAAAACAAGAGTTTCTTCACACCGTGTCGGAACGAAGCCCCGATCACATTGTTCTGAATCGCCAAGTTATCATATATAAAATCGGCACGATACGTATTATTCGCCACGATACCACCCACACGAGCAGCAGCCAAAAATACGTATTCCGGTTTTTCCGCTTCAAAAAAGCGTTCCACGGCAGCGGCATCGCGCAAATCCAGTTCAGAAGAGGATCTTCCGATCAGGTTGGCATATCCTTTGTCGCGCAAGTTATTCATAATGGCCGAGCCCACCAGTCCCCGGTGTCCCGCCACATAGATCTTACTATCTTTTTCCATTCGTTTCGGTGGGATCATTCGAGGTTCTTCAATGTCTTAAATCCGCCAGCCATCAGGTAAGCGTCTTTCTTCATCAGGTGCAAGTCGCTCTGCATCATATCGGCACAAAGCGCTTCGAGGTCGTATTTCGGTTCCCAACCAAGTACCTGTTTCGATTTAGTAGGGTCTCCGATCAGAAGTTCCACTTCCGTCGGACGGAAATAGCGTTCGTCGACCGAAACCACCACTTCACCGATCCGATCAAGCATACGGGTCAGGTACTCCTCGCCCACGCTCGCACAAAAACGCTCGCTATCCACCGACGCGATACGTCCCACTTCGTCGATACCCGTTCCTTCGAAATCAAGCGTCACCCCCACATAACGGAAGCTCATCACCACGAAATCGCGAACGGTAGTCGTGATACCCGTAGCGATCACATAGTCGTCGCCGGCCGGTTGTTGCAGAATGGCGTGCATCGCCCGCACATAATCCTTGGCATGACCCCAGTCGCGTTTGGCATCCAGGTTCCCCAAGAACAGACCGTTCTGTTGTCCCAAGGCGATCTTCGACGCGGCACGAGTGATCTTACGCGTTACGAACGTCTCTCCACGCAACGGAGATTCATGGTTGAACAGAATGCCGTTTGAAGCGTGCATCCCATACGCCTCCCGGTAGTTGACGGTGATCCAGTAGCCGTACAGCTTCGCCACCGCATACGGAGAGCGCGGATAGAACGGAGTCGTCTCGCGTTGCGGGATCTCCTGCACCATTCCGTACAATTCGGATGTGGAAGCCTGATAAAAGCGTGTCTTTTCGGTCAGACCGAGCAGGCGGATCGCCTCCAGAATACGAACCGTTCCGATCCCGTCGGCATTCGCCGCATATTCGGGCGCATCGAAACTAACTTTCACATGGCTCATCGCGCCCAAGTTGTAGATCTCATCGGGTTGCACTTCCTGTATGATACGCGTCAGGTTCATCGAATCCGTCAGGTCGCCGTAGTGCAGAATCAGACGTCTGTTCTCCACTTCGGGGCCTTCATACAGATGGTCGATGCGTTCGGTATTGAAAGAAGATGCACGGCGTTTGATCCCATGCACGGTGTATCCAAGTTTCAGCAGGTATTCGGCAAGGTACGCACCATCCTGACCGGTTATCCCGGTAATAAGAGCTACTTTATTCATTCGTGTGGTTTTTATAAAAAAGAGCGGGTGCCTATCATCGATATGCACCCGCATCCAACAATCTTAATTTTTTGGCAAAATTAAGATTATTTCAAATCGAGACAAACAGTGTCCTGCTTTTTTTTCAGCACAGCCGCCGATTTAACAGATCACTCTTCGTTTTCGTCGTTTTCCTCCCCGTCTCCGGTATCTCCGGCATCCGCCCTCTTGTCGGACACCAGTTCGAAGACCGGTTCACGAAGCAGGCGACGCACGGCCGCACCCGGTCGAAAACTGTATCGGACCTTCCTGATTTTGGAACGGTTGAAAAGCTCCGGTTCAAACACCTGCTCGGAGCGCATGGTGAGAAAGAGCGAGCCCAAGTCGCCAAAGCAGACCGATCGAGAGTTGGTAACCTCCATGACGACCGTCGTAATGAACGCCTGAAGCACCGCTTCGACGTCGATGTGTGAGATCGTCGATTTCGAGGCGATCTCGGTGCATAACTCATTGAACGAACGTTCCTGCCCATACACCGTCTGAGCGGTCTGCATGAGTCCGGCCTCTCTGTCGGCCGGGTTATAACGGTTTACGATACGATATAAAACAGTCATAGTTTTAAAAATTTAAGGTGAATAAAAAAAGTGTGTCTAATTTCGTCTGAACATCGAAGCCCGAAATACGGCGGGAGCGCTTCAGACGCAGCCACTCCCACCGAGAAAGGAACTTACCGATCAATCACGCCCGGGATCGGGAGCATCGGAAGGAGCATGCGCCTCGGTAGCCGCATTGAGATGATTCGTTTGCGGAGCCGGAGCATCCGCGGAAGCGCTCATTTCGATCGCCGCATCGCGATCGGCAACGTATCGCTTCACTTTATCACTCATCCCCACGGATGCCATATCCGCCCGTTTCAGCGCCTGTTTCAAAAGGGGACCCGGCGTAAAGATCATCTTCGGACGGCGGAGCGCCGACGCAGACCATCGAGTGGATTGAGGCACCATATCGCTCGACACACTGATCCGGAACGAGCCCAGTTCGCCCAGCCGAACAATCCTGGAGTTGACCACGTGCTCTTCGACAATCCCGACCAGCGAGCGAATCACGCCCATCACGTCGGCAGCGGTCACCGTACAACGGTCGCTAATCTTTTTACACAATTCGCGAGTCGATATCGACTCCATCATCACTACGCGAGCCTGAAAAACGGCCGCACCATTGGGTTGAACTAAGTTACGTCCCTGCGTAACCTGATAGTTAATTGCCATACTAATTCGATTTAAAGGTTTTTTTTAATAAGCCGATCCTCAATACGAGGTCAGCAACACTATAGATATCTCACGTGAGTCTTTCCAAACCCGTATCCGAGACGGGGCACATTCGTAATTTTCCTCCTTCGCCCATTCGAGCGGAACATGAACCTCGTCATCGTCCTCATCCGATTCATTTTCGCGAGCGCGATCGGTGAGACAGATCATCGTTTCGGGGGCAGACCGAGAGCGTTCGTCGGGAAGGGTAAAGAGGATTCCCCGCTGGAGGCGCGCCGTATCGACACAGATCTGTCGAGGGAACGTATCCTGATCGGGAGTCGCGGTTATGTTTCGGTCGGAAGCGGGCAGTCGACGCATTGCGGGTTGCCAAGCCAATCCGAGAGCCGCTCCGATGAGTCCGGCTACGGAAGCCGGCAGAATCATTTGTTTCATGGCATATCGTTTTGATTACCTTACAAATGTAGAACAGCCCCCAATTACGGAGTCCGCAAAGAGCCTGATTCAGACCATCTCCGGCGAACATTGGCAAACATTGTCTAACATTGTCTACCATTGGCACAAAGGAACCAAACGAGATTTTTTCGGTCGTTTTCGCACCATTTCACACCAAAACAGCCTAAAACCACCTAAAAACGAGCGGATGTCAGGCAGAAAAACGGGAAGGAAAGACGCGATATGAGGTATCGGATCGGGCAAATCCCCGGAGAAACCGACTCAACGAAGGAATATGCCGAACCGACGTGAAAGGAAAGAGAGCGATTTCCCCTCTTATATAATAAGGTGTAGCATGAGAAAGCGGGGTACGTCGACTCGGAAGCGGTCGGAGGAAGCGTGACAGAACGGATGAATAGCGACTTTATTTTTGTTAAAAGCGCAGGTAATAGTTAAATAAATTTGCGTTAAGAATTAAGATATATCCAATCCAAATAGGGTAGATAGCTGAACCATACCCTTTTAAAGCTTATCTTAGTCTGAATCTAAATTAACAGACAATTAAAAAAATCAAAAGTTAATCTACTGTTTTTTTCGCTTAAAAAAACTAATTTTGCGCCGTGCTTATTTTATTTTGCCAAAAAACCAAAAGTTCGTCAGTAGTTCTCAACGAAGTGAATTGATTTATACCAACTTATGAATACGTATCAGAAAAAAAGCGTGCGAACGCTTCTCTTATTTCTGTTGAGTTGTTCGTTCCTGCCGGCCGCAGCGCAACGCATAGCCATAGAAACCAATACCGTACAATGGGCCACCATGGCACCGAATATCGGTTTTCAATTATTCCTGAGCGAGCGCATCTCGATGGACCTTTCGGTCGGGGGATGTCCCTTCAAGCTCGGTAAGTTCCAACCCAAATATATGCTCGTCACCCCACAGGTGCGTTATTGGTTCGGTCGTCCCCTGACCGGTCATTACGTGGGCGTACTGGCCCCCTTCACCGATTACAACATGCGTTTCAACGAAAACATGTATAAAGGAGAAGCGGTGGGCTTCGGCGCGTCGTACGGCTACTACTGGGTCTTGAATCGCCGCTGGAGCATGGGCGTAACGGCAGGCGTAGGAGTCGCTCGTTACCGTCAGTTCAAGTACAAGCATGGCGAAGAGCGTCCACAGGAGCCGAATCAGGTGGGATGGACGGCAGCGCCGTTGAATCTGGCGTTCAACTTCAGTTACATTCTGAAATAACACCCGTATGAAACATAAAATCTTATTATTTCTTTTATTGCTTGTGTCGAACGCCTCGTTCGCACAGATGATGCGTGTCCAGGGTCAGGTGATCGACGAAAAGAAGTCACCCCTTGCCGGCGCGCTGATTTCGCATCCCGAGACCTTCGAGGTATTGGGAGCAACGGATGACGACGGACATTTCTCGATTCTCGTCGATAAAAACGCCACGCTCCTTTTCTCGAGTATCGGTTGTGAAGACCAAAACGTGAAAGTGCGCGGACGTCAGGAGTTGAAAGTGACGTTAGCCTCGGAAGCGATCCGCCTGAACGAGGTTCAGGTCGTGGCTCAGGTAAAAAACAAAGTGATTCCGGAACCGACGGATATCGAGGTAAAGGGTAACTATTTCCACCTCCGCACCCGTTTCCGTATTCCGAACGCCCTTTTCAAAAGCAATACGCGCCTGATCATCCAACCGTTCATCTATGACGTAACGGCGCGCAAACGCACCGAACTGATCCCGTTCGTCTTCGATGGACAGCAATACGCGATCACGCAGGAGCGCATGTATAACTTCAACATCACGCAAGACCCGCTTCACTCGTACGTAGAGGTGCAGGTGCAGCGTAAAGACGGCGAGCTGATCCCCTATCACGATTCGCTCTATGTCGAGAACCCGAAACATGACTTCCGCGCCGACGTATTGATGTCGCTGGAAAACTACAATACGATCCTGTATACCGACAGTTTCGTAATCGCCCGCGGTACGGTGAATCCGCTCCGCTTCTTCCAGTTCAACCTTGCTTCATCGGATCTTACCGACGAACAGTATATCCCCAAACCCGCGTTGCAGCTTCGTAACGACAAGGGGGAAATGAAACTGACCTTCGAACCGGGCAAATCGGTCGTGAACCTAAGCGACGAAACCAACAACCGAGAGATCGGCAAGTTGCGCGACCGTCTGCGTATGATCGAATCGAATCCGGACTGCCAACTTCAGGCGTTCCACATCATGGGTACGGCATCCCCAGAGGGTAGCCACGCCACGAACGTGGACCTTTCGAAGAAACGTATGAAGAGCGCGATCGATATGATCCTAAACGAGCTCTCGCATGAAACCCGTCAGAACCTATCCGTGAAAAGCGACGCGCAAGTAGAGGACTGGAACGCGGTGATCCGCCTGATGGAAGCCGATTCGCTTCCGCAAGCAGCCGAACTACGCGATATCGTGACCAAATTCCCGAACAACCCCGACGGACAATTCTTCAAGATCCGCAACCTATCCTATTATCGTTCGGTCATCGTCGAGAAATACCTAACCCGTCTTCGTCGCGTAGAGTATCAGTTCGAATACTCCGTGTTCCGTACGCTCCATGACAACGAGATCATCGATCTGTACCGGAACAACCCAAGCGAGCTGACCCGTTACGAATACTACCGATTGATGGAGATGGCGAAAACGCCGGAAGAGAAATACAAAATGTGTCAGGAAGCCCTTGAGAAATATCCACGATTCATGTTCGCAGCGAACCGTCTGGCCATGATGAACCTGGAGAAACGTCAACCGGACTACACCGTTCTGGAACCGTTCGTCAATCAGAAAGCACCCGTAGAGGTCTTGATGAACCAAACGGTAACGTTGCTCAACCAGCAGTTGTACACGAAAGCCGATTCGGTAGCCGCGCTGATGCCGGTGACTCCACAAACCGAAGAGGTACGTTCGATCTCCGCGATCCTGAACGGACAGTACGAACTCGGGCTAGCCCGCGCCGCACAAGAGGGGGGACTCAACGAAGTATTGATCCTACTTGCCGCGAAGAAGAACCAGGAAGCGTATGAGAAATCGCTCGGACTGTCGGGTGACGTAGCCGTACACGAATACGTGAAAGCGGTAGCCGCCAACCGACTGGACAAAGTGATGGAAGCACTCCTACATATCGAGAACGCCATGGATATGGATCCGACCCTGCGTGAAGTCGCGCAAGTCGACGGAGACGTACTCGACCTATTGGAATAATCATACAACCTCGCGGAGCCCGGCTTCGCTCAATGAAACTTGAACATGAACCAAACCCTGAAATATTCACTTGTGGCGATCTGCGCACTGGGAGGAAGCACGCTTACCGCCCAGGAGAACGATAAACCGCGCATCAACGCCCTACAACATACCTTACAAAAACGTCCGAAGACGGGACGGCTCGATTCGACCCGTTTCGCCGACCACACCTTCCTATCGGTGGGGGCCGGACCCGAGCTGATGCTCTATGAGAACAATACCTTCAGCGGGCATCGCTGGGGAGCCGCCGGAAACGTATCGTTCGGAAAATGGTTCGACGCGGTGCAAGGAGGACGAATCAGTCTTGACGCCGGCTTTCTGGGTCGCGTACAAAGCGATTCGATCCTGGGGCGCTCCATGCGTGTCGGGATGATGGCCGATTACCTGATCAATATGAGCGCGCTGGGCTGGGGTTACGATCCCGGACGCCGTTTCGAACTGATCTGGTTCGCCGGCGTCGGAGGGAACTACTCGATGCTCCGTGAGAACGAAGGTTTCGCCTGGGCAGCCCGTACCGGGTTTCAGGCGCGTCTGCGTCTGAGCCGGATGACCTCGATCTATTTGGAACCCCGCGTCACGTTTTACGGCGACAAGATCGACCATACTTCCAACTGGAGAAAATACAATCTTGCTCCATCCCTGATGGCAGGGGTCAGCTACCAAATGATTCCGCTGGCGGAGCGATTGAAAGATCCGGAGTTCCTGAAAGGAACCTTCTTCGAGAATACCTTCTTCACCGTAGGGGGCGGAATGCAAACCCTGATCGCCAACCGAATGGCACGCGACAGCTGGTGGCGATCCACCGGTGCAAGCTTTCTGTTCGGTATGGGGAAATGGTTCACTCCGGCATCGGGTATCCGCTTGAGCGGACAGGGAGGATATCTCCCCTGGATCCATGCCGATGAAGAGGACGCGCGTCTGAAAATGATGAGCGTGAGTCTGGATTATATCCTAAACGCCAACGCAGCCTTCGGCGGATTCGCCGAACCGCAATTGTTCCAACTGAACCTACTTGCCGGTATCAATGCCGCATTTCCCGATAAAAAAGACGGACTCGGCACCGCACTAGGCGTCGGCGTCGGTATGCAGGCCGGAGTACGGATCAATCCGAGCACTATGTTGTTCGTTGAACCGCGCCTGAACGCCTATCAAGGAAAATACGCCAACGACTTCACCCGAAAAGGATTAAACCTTCAGAGTCAGGTGATGTTCGGATTAACCTACAACCGTTTGTCGAAAGAGCAACGTAAGAACGACACGTTCGATACGAGCGGACTTGACGACAATCTGTTCGTATCGTTCGGGGGCGGCGTACAAACGCTGATCAACGACGAGAAGAGCCAACTGAAAGCGAAAGACCTGTTTCGCCCGTATCTGACCGCCGCAATCGGAAAATGGTTCAATCCCTATTCGGGAGTGCGCCTTCGCGCCGAAGCGGGATCGATCGGCGAGATCAACAGCGGCGGCAACCCCGCTATCCCCAAGACGGCAGGTATCGGACTCGATTATATCTTCAATATCTCACACGCCATGGCCGGATACGATCCGAACTCCCGCTTTATGCTGACTATGGGAGTCGGGCCAACCATGCTTTGGAAAACCGGAGAGAACCGAGGATTCAAATACGGAGCCGACGCATCGGTACAAGCAACCTGGTTCGTTCATCCTCAGTTGGGACTTTACGTAGAACCGAGAATCGGGATGTATCAGGATAATCTGACCCATAGCGAACCCGTAGTAGCCGGAGTGGATCTTCGCGCATCGGTGAACGCCGGACTTTACTGGCGCTTTAAAAACTATGATAAGAAAAACAATCATCTGTTGTTTGAAGCCGCCGAATTTGAAGGCGGATTCATGTCGGTAGGAGCCGGAGTCGGATCTATCGTAAACAGCGCCCAGAATCAATGGAGAATGGGTACAGTCGCTCAGATCGGAAGAGCGTCGTGTAGGGAAAGAGTGTTAAGATTAGTGTAGAT
>CAMTOW010000014.1 GCA_947074245.1 uncultured Bacteroidales bacterium
GTGTTAAACCGACAGGTACGCAACAAGCGAAAATCTAACTCAAGACATGTAAAGCGCAGGTGTTAAACCGACAGGTACGCAACAAGCGAAAATCTAACTCAAGACATGTAAAGCACAGGGTCATAAAAAAAGGTCCAATCCAGAATATTCCGGATAGGACCTTCGTATGATTTAAATCTTTTCAGATCAAATTATTTCAATGTCAGAGCTAGGCAACCAACCGATATTACCATCCGGCAATTCGATCTCTGACCAACCGCTCAATGTGCCACGCACTTTTACTTTCGTACCCTCATGAATAACGAAAAGATCTGTCCCGCTATCGGCAGGTGAACTCTTGACCGTTATCGTCGGCGCAAAAACAATAGCAAATTCACGTCGCTCCAATCTTTCTTTCTGTCCTGATGCAAAGATATTACATAAAATGCAGATAATTGCTAAGACGACCCCACCAAAGAAGCCTAATTTGCGCAAGAAAGTCTTTGAGCTAAAGACATAAAGCGTCAATCCGACCATAAACAATACAAAAGCTATGATTGCGATGATTGCCCAGGTATTGCTACCTGATCTATTTTGAACTGAGCTATACCATTCCGCTAAGAATATCCTATCAATCGGTTCGATTTTATCGACCGTTTGCATTTTAGCCAGATGAAGATTAAACTGTGCATCCTGATTACGAGGGTTTAATAAAAGCGCTCGTTCGTAATTCAAAATCGCACGGGAATACTCTTTCATTTTATAATAAGCATTTCCCATGTTATAGTAAAGATCGGAAGAAACCCCTTCGGAAGCAGCGATTTCCTGATAAAGATCGACCGCTGTTTGATAATCCCCTTTCGAGTAAGCTTCGTCCGCCTTTTGTACGGTTGATGTTTGTGCATAAATCACTCCACAAAAAAGAATCGATACAAAAAGGATTACTAGTTTTTTCATTTTGATCATTTTTGATTAAGAGTTATTTATTTATAGCATTTTCCATTTCACCAATCGCACGAACTGTCGAATCATACAATTCGTCCATGGCCTTATCACTAGCAGCAGGAGCATAACGAGCAAACTCACAGGTAGATATAATCTCCATGAAGTCCGCAGTCAATTGTGAGTCGACTCCATGCGTATTGAGCTCGGCTTCGACATTATCCTTATTCAAGAGGGATAGCGGCATATTAAGCTTATCGCTCAAGTATCCCCATACGGCTTTGAGTATCTCTTCATAGAAAGGCTCCTTGTCGTGAGTCTTCAGATCCTGGGCAGCCAGTTTGAGACGTTTGGCAGCGACTTTATTCGCTTTCTTATTACGCATTAAGGCTACATTGGCATTTTCTTTGATCTGTTTGCGGTAAACGATAAAGAATACGATAAACAGAATCAACGGTATGATATAGAAAAGCCAGTAGACAAAACTTCCGAAGAAATAGTGATTTTGCTTCTGCAGATTCAAGTTACCCGATTTGATAAAGCGGATATCGGTCGCAAGTTGTTTGACATTCTCCTGATTAGCACCAGAGAAGTTTGAAACGGCTGGTGCCGCAGAACCTTCAGCCCCTTTCGCTACTTTGATCTTATAAGCCGGAGTAGAAAGCGTAACATACGATTTCGACTTCAGATCGAAATAGCTGAACTGAGCCGGAGCGATTTCAAAATCACCCGCATAACGTGGAATGAAAGTATATTCAATGGTTTTCGCACCCGTAACACCAGACGCAGTCGTTTTCAGATTCAAATCGACTTTCGGATCGAACGCTTCGAAGTCGGCAGGAACAGTCACTTCTGGATCTTTGGTGAACTTCAAGTTACCGTTTCCTGAGATAACCACTTTCAAGGTAAGAGCTTCGTTGGCCTTCAATTCGGTGGTGCTGATTGAAGAACTCATTTTAAAATCACCCACTCCACCAGAGAACGTAGCCGGTTTTCCGAACGGAAGAGCCATTACATCAATCGTATGTTTCTGCGTTGAAATCGTTTTGCTGACATTCTGATAATTATCGAAGAAATCATCGAAGATACTTCTCATTTTTTTCTCTACGCGAACCGGAACCAAAAGGTCGAGAGAGGCATTACCGATCTCAATCTTTCCGGATCTTTGCGGGAAAAGCAAATATTGGCGAAGATCGACCGTATAATAATTCCGACCATTGACGTTACTCAACTCCAAGCTTTTATTTTCGGGCAAATCCACTTCCTGAACCGTAAAACCGTCGAAACTCGGAAACTTAGCATCCTGTAACTGCACCTGAGGATTGACCGTATATAAACGAACGGTAGCTAAAATCGCTTCCCCCTCATAAACTTTGGTTTTAGACAATGCTAGTTTAACCAATACGTCATTCTCGCCGGCACCAGTCCCTGACGTTGCAGCCACATTACCAGCCGAAGAATTCGCTTCTGCAGCTTTATCCTGCGGTAGGACCTTAATCACCAAACTATTGGACGTATACTGGCTACCATTTACTTTTACCGTAGCCGAAGGAATGGTAAAATCGCCCGTTTTATTTCCCATCAAAACGTATGTAAACGATTTTGATGTTTCGGAACTCATTTTTCCGTTAATGATCTGTGTACTTCTGCTCGAAGAGGTAGACGGACCCATCAAAACATCGAATCCATCGAAATCAGAAGCTCTAAAATCTTTTCCGTCGCCATTTACCGTATATTCAATACGAAACTGTTGTCCGACTACGACCGACTTGGGAGCCGACGCACGAAAATCAACGTCTTTCGCCGCGAGAGAAAAGCAAGACAGAAGAATTACAAAAATGAAAAAACATTTTTTCATGTGTACAATAATAATTTAAACTATAAAAAGACGGTAATCAAACAATCGAAAAGCAACCGAATTACCATTCTTTATCTGTTTTACGACGTTCCATTTGTTGCATCTGCGCTTTCTGAACTTTCTCCTGTAAGGATTTTTCGTCTTGATTAAGCGCATTTAGAATCTGCTCGGCTACATCTTTTGAAATCTGATCACTCTGTTGCTGTTGCTGCTGCTGCTGCTGTTGATCCTGATTCTGATCTTGGTTTTGATCTTGATTTTGCTGATCCTGATTCTGCTGTTGATCTTGGTTCTGATCCTGATTTTGTTGCTGATCCTGATTCTGTTGATCTTGATTCTGGTCTTGATTCTGATCTTCGTTTTGCTGATCCTGATCTTGCTGTTGATCTTGCTGATCCTGAAGCAATTTCTGAGCCAACGCCAAATTGTAACGACATTCGTCGTCTTTCGGATTCAGACGCAATGATTTCTTATAGAGATCAATGGCTTTGGTATAATCTTCTTGTGTCATAAACACATTTCCGGTATTATACAAAGCATCACTCTGAATCATCTTATCCTGGGTATTAGCAGCCGCGATGCCGTATTCTTTGACCGCATCTTGAAACTTACCTTGCTTATATAGCGCATTCCCCAGGTTGAATGCCGCCTCGACCGAATTGTTATTCACTTCCTGGCTTTTACGGTAGTCAATCTCCGCTTCGGTATATTTTTCCTTTTGATAGGATTTGTTACCCTTACGCAAGTTCTCCCGTTCGGCTTTTTGAGCAAAAGCACCGGCAGATAAAAGACATAAAGCAACTATCAATAGATTCTTTTTCATAACGGGGAAATTAGAATAGTTTGATTTTGCGCAACACGCTGTTTTTGCGATCAAGCACAAATACATCTATCAATAAAATAACGAGAATGATCCAGGCAATCGTCTGGAAACGATCGTCGTAATCGGAATAAACACGCGATTCGAGTTCGGTCTTATTCATTCCTTTCACTTCGTCGGAAAGAGCCTTCAGCGCAGAGTTGGTATTATCGGCGCGAACGTACAGACCATGACCGGCCTGGGCGATCTCTTTCGCCATCTCTTCATTCAATTTGGAAACAACCACATTTCCTTCACGATCTTTTCGGAAGCTATTGGAGTTGCCACTATCATCGGGCACAGGCGCTCCTTGCGGACTACCGATTCCGATTACATTGACTTTGATACCTTTCGCATAAGCCGCTGCGGCAGCTTCTACGGCATTCCCCTCATGGTTTTCACCATCCGTTATGACTACGATCGCTTTGTCGCTCGCTTCATTGGGCGTAAAAGAACGGGCAGCCAAATTAATGGCAGCTCCAATCGATGTACCTTGAATAGAGACCATTTTGGGACTGATCGATGACAGGAACATCTTGGCTGAAACATAATCGCTCGTAATCGGAAGCTGCGTAAAGGCATCTCCCGCAAAAACGATAAGTCCAACTTTGTCATTCTGTAACTGATCGACCAAACGAGAAAGCATCTGTTTTGACTTTTCCAAACGACTCGGCGCGATATCACGAGCCAACATCGAGTTTGAAACGTCGAGAGCAATCATAATCTCAACCCCTTGTTTTTTTACCGTTTCGAGTTTCGAGCCAAACTGAGGACCAGCCAATACGACAATCATCAGCGCCAAAGCCGTCAGTTCGAGATAAAATTTGATCAAGGGTTTATTGTTGGAAACGTCGGGCATGAATTGAGCCAACAACTCGGGGTCGCCATAACGTTTGAGATCATTACGCCGTTTTATCAATGTAAAGATATAAAAGGCTATAATTGCCGGAATGAGGAGTAAGAGCCACAAATAATCCGGATGTGCAAATCTAAACATAAACTTAAAGTATTGGGACCGTATACCTGCACTCAACCCAAGGGAAGAAACAAGTAACGAGTCATTTTAAGGAATCGTTCTGAGAAGAGTATTTCGTAATAAGATGTGAATCGCCAGCAGGATGAAAGCGGCCAAAGCAAAAGGCAGATACTCTTCCTGCTTCTTACTGTATTCTTTGACGCTGATCTTGGTTTTTTCCATCTGATCAATTTCCTCGAAAATACCTTTCAGTTTATTCTTATCGGTAGCACGGAAGTATTTACCACCGGTAACGGTAGCAATATCCGTAAGAGTTTTCTCATCAATATCCACCTTCATATCCTGATAAACGACCGTCCCGTAAGGCGTCATCGCAGGGAAAGGCGCCGTGCCTTCCGTACCAACACCGATCGTATAAACACGGACACCGAACGTTTTGGCTATCTCGGCAGCCGTCACCGGGGCGATATCACCAGCGTTGTTGGTACCATCTGTGAGCAGAATGATCGTTTTGGATTTAGCCTGACCATCCTTGATACGGTTGATCGCAGTTCCCAAACCATTTCCGATCGCGGTAGCACCACCATCAATCAATTCGGTATTGACATCTTTGAGCAAGTTCAGCAATACAGACTGGTCGGTCGTCATCGGACACATGGTAAAACTCTCTTTTCCGAAGATCACCAAACCGATGTTGTCGTTGGTACGTCCGTTGATAAACTGAGCAGCCACATCTTTGGCAGCTTCTACACGATTGGGCTTGAAATCGGCAGCCAACATGGAGTTGGATACGTCGAGAGAAATCATGATGTCAATCCCTTCGGTATCGCTTTTACTCCAGCGATCGGTAGATTGCGGACGTGCCAGCACAATGATCACCAATGCGATCACAGCCATCAGAATACCAAAATTGACATGGCGAAGATAAGCCTTGTAGGTTTTAGGCATCTGATGAAACGCACTTGTCGCCGAAACCTGCAAAGAAGCCTGAGCTCCTCTTTGTTTGAGAATATACCAAGCAAGAGCCGGTATAAGCAGGAGCAACAAGTATAAATATGACGGGTTTGCAAATATCATTTCGAAGAATTATTTAAATAAGACATCATGCATCGGCAGATTTTTCCTCATCGTCGGCCGGCTGAGGGGTTTCTTTGACCATCGTTTCATTGACAATGGCTTTCGCCTGCGCCAAGGATTGTTCGTTTTCGTCCGGAAGCGGATGTAACTTGGCAAATTTCACGAAATCGGCCAATTCGAGAACCTGTTTCAGATCGGGCAAAGACGATTTCATCACCTCGTTGCGTTTGAATACGTTTATAATCTCTGACGAAGTCATTTCCATCGTATTGACATGGAAGCGTTCTTGCAGATAATTACGCAAGATATCGGTCAGGTCTGTATAATACTCTTTTTCGAGACCTTTCTGCCATAGTTTTTTAGACTGAAGAGAATCGAGCGCATTAATCGCACGTACGTGCGGAGGAAGTTTCGGCTCAACAGCTTCGACTGATTCGGGATGCTCGATCCGATATCTCCAACGACGATACCACCAAATGCAAAGAATGACAGCCAGAATCAACAAGAGCGCACCGATTACGTATCCGATGTAATCCATAAACACAAACGGAGCCTCTTTGACACTCTTAATGTCAAAATACTCTTTGCTTTCGGTATCAACATCATACGTTACCACTTTGAGCGCAAGCGGATTGGAATAAAGCGTATCCTGCCCCGCGATGAAGCGAAACGGCCGGATATAATACAATGCAGAATCGAATGAAGTAACGATTACGTCTTCATTCACCGTAAAGCGCCCTTCACTTACCGGAATCGTGTCTTTCGGGAGCACCTCCAAGACTTCGATTCCTTTGATGATGGTATCGGTAAGAATCGGGAACTGAACTGTCTGGTTCTTATCCTGAGTGACCTGCAATCGGATCCGGGTCTGTTCGCCGATCATGATCGATGTAGAGTCCATCGAAGCGGACACCTGCACATTTTGAGCAGACGCAGCCAAACCGGAACATAGCAAGAAACCTACAAGCAGGTTTTTTCCATTGAATATTTTCATGCAGTAAATAGTCTATTAATTGCCTCGTTTTTTAAACATACCCAACAAAGCCGGAACGAAATCTTCGTTCGTCGCAATGGATACTGCATCAACACGGCTTTTATTGAACGAATCCAATGCACGGCGTTGATTTTCGGCCCACCAAAGCGAATAGCGCTCACGAGTTTTGCGAGAAGATGTATCGACCCACATTTCATGACCCGACTCAGCATCTTTCATCTTGACCAAACCAACCGGCGGCAGTTCGGTTTCGCGCGGATCGTAAATCTGTACGGCAACGATATCATGTTTCTTATTGGCGATGGTAAGCGCATTCTGGAAATCGCCCGCATCGATAAAATCGGAGATCAGGAAGGTCGTGCACCGTTTTTTCTGCGCATTGGTAATGTACTGAAGCACCTTACTCAGATCTGTTCCTCTTTCGACGGGCTGGAAGTTGATCAACTCGCTGATGATCGCCAAAACATGTTTTCTACCTTTTTGAGGCGGAATGTATTTTTCGATCCGATCGGAGAAAAAGATCACACCGATCTTATCGTTATTTTGAATCGCGGAAAAAGCCATAGTAGCGGCAATCTCCGTGATCATTTCCTGTTTGGTCTTATTGATGGTACCGAATTCACGGCTTCCGGAAACATCGATCAGTAGCATAACCGTCAGTTCGCGTTCCTCTTCAAAAACTTTGATATGCGGTGAATTCTGACGAGCGGTCACATTCCAGTCGATATCACGGATATCATCTCCATATTGGTATTCGCGCACCTCGGAGAAAGCCATCCCGCGCCCTTTGAAAGCAGAGTGATACTGACCTGCAAATATATTTTTGGATAAGCCACGAGTCTTGATCTCAATCTTTCGTACCTTTTTCAGCAATTCACTTGTTTCCATAAAAACAATTTGTTTAAATAAAAGGAGAAGAAAGAGCAGCCCCAAGAGCCGACTCTTTCAAAATTCATATCACGGGATTAAGGTACCTCTACTTTATTCAGGATTTCGCTTACAACCTCTTCGGTAGTCAGGTTGTTGGCTTCAGCCTCGTAGCTCAAACCGATACGATGACGCATCACATCGTGGCAAATCGCACGAACGTCTTCCGGAATCACGTAGCCGCGACGTTTCAAGAACGCATAAGCACGAGCCGCAAGAGCCAAGTTGATCGAAGCACGCGGAGACGCACCATAGGAGATCATGCCTTTCATATCGGAAAGACCGTGTAGCTCCGGATAACGAGTTGCGAATACGATATCCACAATGTATTTTTCGATTTTCTCGTCGATGTAAACCTGATTAACCACTTCGCGAGCTTCCATGATTTCCTGTGTAGTCAGGATCGGTTTCAATTCGATATTCTTACCACTGATATTTTGGCGGATGATCAATTTTTCTTCTTCTTTTTTCGGATAATCGATTTTCACTTTCAACATGAAACGGTCGGTCTGCGCTTCGGGAAGCGGATAAGTACCTTCCTGCTCGATCGGGTTCTGAGTAGCCATTACCAAGAACGGAGCATCCAATTTATAGGTATGATCGCCAATAGTTACCTGGCGTTCCTGCATGGCCTCAAGAAGAGCAGACTGAACCTTTGCCGGAGCACGGTTGATCTCATCGGCCAAAATAAAGTTGGCGAAGATAGGACCTTTCTTTACAGAGAATTCTTCTGTTTTCTGAGAATATACCATTGTACCCAATACGTCGGCAGGGAGCAAATCGGGCGTAAACTGAATTCGATTGTATTTGGCATCGATCAACGAAGCCAATGATTTAATGGCTAAAGTCTTAGCCAAACCCGGAACACCTTCCAGCAATATATGACCGTTTGAAAGCAAACCTATCAACAACGACTCTACCAGATGTTTCTGACCAACGATTACCTGGTCCATGCCCTGAGTAAGCATATTCACGAAAGAGCTCTTGCTCTCGATCAACTCATTAAGTTGTCTGATATCTACAGTCTGACTCATATTAATATCAATTAGTACTTTATATTTTGATTTAATTTTACACTCTGATTTGCCACAAAAATAAGATATTAGAAGGGTATGAACCCGACTCTATATTTAAAAAATGTAAACAAAGATTTAAAAAAAACTAAGTTCTTTGTTTTACATAGTACCGAAGTAATACAAAATTCTTTGGTAAGCTTAATCGGCCGTTCAAATCAGCATTCAGGGATTCAAAATACGGTCGCCAAGCTGAGCTGCCTTTTTGATTGAACCCGAGTCGATCCGGTCGATTCCGAAGGAGCGCAAATCGGGTATGATTAGGGAGGCACCTTCGGGGACATGATTCGGATCGGGATATTTCGATTTGTTTACTTCATAGATATAGATCCAAAAAACTTTATTATCGTAAAAACGCTGGGCAAGCAAGGTGAGCCGATCTCCCTCCGTCAGCCGAACTGTATCGAGGGGCGGATATGAGAAAGCCGGGAGCAACGCCTCGGCAGATTGCGAGGAGGAGGCGGAGGAATCTTTTGAAACAGCCGGAACAGCACTTGGCTGTTCCGGAGAATTTTCCTGAGGGTTGGCAGTGATATCTTCTTCGGATATCGGAACGGAAACTACCTGAGAAACCGCCGATGTCTGATCGCCTGTGCGCAATCCGTATTCGACCCGAATGAAGAAATAGATAAATCCACCGATAATTGCCGTAGCCAACAGAATAAGGACAAACCAAATGCCAATCTTGCGAGAGGCAGACATCTGATTTTTCACTTCACTTGCATCGGGCATCGGCTTTCCTTCAATCGCATCAATTTCTTCTTTAGCCAGTTCATTTTCCGAAAGAACATCTTCTGCCGAATCCTCTTTTCCTTTTGTTTCGAGAGATTCGTCTTTCATACTTACCTTATTAAAGTTTTCGGGAGATGAAAGCGCCTCTTCCCTACCCATCGGTAAATCCGGACACGGTCGCGACTCTTCGCTTTCGCGCTTGGCGGTATCATCGCCCGGAAGTGTTGTATCGGAAACAATCTGATCTTCATAACGAATCGCCTCGGCTCCGACAACCGACTTATGGGAGTCGGCAACAGGAGTGTCTGCTGAAGATTGTATCGTAAACTCTTCAACCGGTAACGGAGGTTCGACCTCATTTTCGTCTGACTCGACCACCAAATCGGGAAGCACCGGGGCAGAAACAAGCGTTTCACTCTGGATTAAATTATTAACACTTAATTCATCGTTATGTTCTGTTTCGAGCAGTATGGGAGCCGCTTTAGCCAACACGACGGGGTCAAACTGGGCGAAGGGAGCGTTTATCGCTGCGCGAAATGAGGGGTCGGCGATAAAGATGATTTTATACTTGTTCTTCGATTTGCAATCAATACGTTTAAATACACCCCACCCATCGAGACGAACCTCTTCGCCTTGAAGAAGGAGTTCGTCTAACAAAGCGATCAGTTCTTCGACAAAAATATTGACGAAAGCAGGATCATAACCACTCTGGGTTGCAATGAGGCTTTTTAATTTATCGAGAGAGATCAGATTGTTCATCGGATTTAATCTTGGTTAGAGCTGAATTGATTTCGGAAGAAGGAATGAAGCGTGTTACGATACGGGGCGGATACAGCAAGGTTTCGCCCGTAGCGGGATTGGTATGAATAAACTCAATGTATTTATGAGTTTCAAAATTACCAAGTTTTCCCAGCGATATATCATTCAAAAAAACAGCCTGTTCGGAAATGACGGACGAGGTGACATGCAACAAATCGTTGAGTCGGCTCTTTTCTAATCCGCTTCGTTTTTGAAGTTCAGCAATAAATTTTTTATGATCCACGTTGGTATACTTTTTAAATGAAACGATAATCGACAATACAAATTTACTTTAAAATATGAGAAAGTTATTCAATCAGGAACGAACAAGCCGAAGAAGTTGGGCGTAAAACAGAATTTGACGGATAAAAAAACCGGTGAAAAGCGCCTGAAAAACGGCAAAAAAAATAGTCAGGCAGAAAACTAAAAAAGCTTAGGCAGGAAAATCAAAAAAGCCAGGCAGTAAATTGAGAAAAGTCAGGCAGGAAAATAACGGATTTATTCAGGCAGAAAAATAAAAAAACCTCCCTGTCAAAACTCTATAAAAGAGTGACAAGGAGGTTTGAATTTATCATTGAAGATTCTGTAAAACCGAAAAAATTATCCGGCGTGGAAGAATCGTTCTACCAATTCAGGAAGGAGTTTGTCGTTTTTCTTTAACTCCTCGCGCAGATTCTTATCATCGAACGCTTTCAAGCCAGCGATGATTCCATCAATCAAGGCAGGACTGAATACGCCTTTCTCTTCGAATATCTTGCGCAATTTCTGAAGAGCTTCGGCTGAATCATAACAAGAAGCCGGCAACGTATTGAGTCTTTCCAAGGTCTCTTTGTTTTCTTCGTCGAAGATATTGACAGAAACATAGCGATCTTTGGCATACTGAATCGCATCCTGCATTTCAAACCCGTAGCGAGCAGCAGCACATAGCGCCGCCAAAAGCAGGTAAACATTCGCCGAACCATCCGGACAACGGAATTCGACCGTTTGCTTGACATTCATATCAGTCACGCAACCCGATTCGTACGGATTGGCATCCTGCATCATGTGATTGGCACCCTTTGACCAGCCAAGCGGAACACGAACCAAAACAGAACGATTGCGATCTCCCCAACAGATGTTGGTAGGTGCTTCCTGGTGAGGCACCAAACGGAAATAAGACGTAGGATTGGTATTGCCGAAAGCAGTCAGAGCCGGAGCAGCATCCAAGATACCGGCAATGACTTTGAGCGCCGTGTCGGTCAGGAATCCGTCTTGAGCATACATATTTTTGCCATCACGCGTCACGCGAGTGTGAATGTGCATTCCGCTACCCGCTTTGCCGGTCGTAATTTTCGGAGCAAAGGTGAGTGATACGTCATATTTATATGCAAGAGTACGAAGTATCCATTTGGCGATCGCCAGCTGATCGGCAGCTTCTTCGACCGGAACAGGCAGGAATTCAATTTCATTCTGCTCATACGAGTAGCCATCGAGAGTAAAATTACCGACCTCGGAATGGCCATATTTAATCTGGCCACCCGTGCTGGCAATGGCTTGCATCGCTTCGCAACGAAGAGCTGTCCATTTCGTAAACGGAGCAGATTCGTGATAACCTTTTTGATTTTGCGTTTCGAAAAGAGGATCAGCCGGGCTGATTACATAATACTCCAATTCGCCCATGGCCTCAAACTCCATACCGGTAGTTTCGGTAAAAGCACGAGCCGCATTGCGCAACGTATTCTCCGGGCTACTTTCGAGCGGATTACCATCCTTATCGTAGAAAGAGCAAAGGATATCGAGCGTAGGGATTTCGCTAAACGGATTTAAAAACGCCGTGCGATAACGAGGCACTACGTAGAGGTCACTTGAACCGGCTTTGATATGCGGAAATAGACTGGATCCGTCTACACGCTCGCCATAGGTGAGAATGCTATCCAACTGATCGGCATTATTGATAATAAAATTCAGATTTTTCAGACGGCCGTCGCCGGCAGCATAACGGAAGTTGATCATTTCGATACCGTTTTCGCGCACGAAACTAATCAGGTCGTTTTTAGTAAAATAACGACGTTCTTTTTGCAGAAACCTCACAAGAGGATCCGGATTCAATTGCATTTTATTTTCCATGATGATATAGATTATTGTAAAAAAGAACCGCCGAATTATCCGGCGGCAATCAATTGCTTAAATCTAATAATTAAATCGGAAAACAAATATCTAAGCGCATAAATATTTACGATTTCACATATTCAAATAGAAATCACGCGTCAGAGCAATATAATCGGGCGTGTATTTATGACGTTCGAGCTCGATGATCAGTTCGTCGGAAATCATTTCCGGCAAAAGAGGGTTATCGTAAACAAATTCGGCCAAGACTCGTTTGACCGGGAGATGAGCAGCCCCTCGCACAAAGGTTTTTCTCAAACAACCGAACCGGTTGAGACGACAAAGTTCTGAGATCCGAACGTCGGCATCAATCGGATACACCAAAGCCAATTTACCCAAGGGTGCAATCAGTGATGCACATTTTTCGATCAAAGCATCGAAAGGTAACGAACAAGTATGCCGAGCAGCGGTACGTTTCTTATCGCCGGATTTGAGTGAGTTTTGAAAAAATGGCGGATTGGAGACGATCAAATCGTATTTAATCTGACGAGATGGCAGATAATCGACAATCGATCCTTCCTGAATTGAAAGACGATCAGACCAAGAAGAACTTTTAAAATTAGTTAACGCCTGAACACAGGCATCCTTATCTAATTCAACGGCATCGATGATCGCATCGCTATTTCGCTGAGCTAACATCAAAGCAATCAAGCCGGAACCGGTACCGATATCTAAGATATTACCAGCTTGATTGACATCACACCAACTGCCCAGCAATACTCCATCGGTACCAACTTTCATCGCACAACCAGATTGAAAAACCTTAAACTGCTTAAACTCGAAATAATCATTCGCCATATCGCTATTTTTAATTAAAAAAGTTAAAGATATTTACACAAATCACCATATAAAATGCCTATCTTGCCACACAAAGAAAATAAAATAATTTATTAACCCGATTCAAATACCTAACTTTGGCACATATATTGCAATTAAACAGAAAACATCACATTGATATAAATATGAAGAACCAGCTTTCTCTAAATTATAACCTCCCTTCATCCTATAATAAACCCGATTATAAGATGTCGGGGTTCAGTTCGGATGAACATGGAGAATTCAAAAACTCGATGTTATCGGTCTTTGCTGATGACGGTACGATTTCGAACGATGATTGCAAAGACTTAGATACGGATGACGTACTTATTTTGCCTTTACGCAATATGGTCTTATTCCCAGGAAATACAATTCCTATCAATGTGGGTCGGACCAAATCACTGAAACTCTTACAGAGCGCACAATCATTCAACCGCCCAATCGGAGTTATCAGCCAGATCAACCCTGCTACCGAGGATCCTCTTTTGGATGACCTGTTTCATATGGGTACAGTCGGTGAAGTGGTAAAGATCCTGGAAATGCCCGATCAGACTACAACCGTCATTCTGCACGGAAAAAAACGCTTCATCCTTGAAGATATCACCAGCTCAAAACCCTTCTTACGTGGGAAAATAACTCTGTTGGATGAGATTGAATCATCGAAAGAAGATGAAGAATTTACAGCATTGATCAAATCTTTGCAGATCATGATCACACGCATTTTCGACATCTTGGATGAATTGCCGCGTGATATGGTTTATGCCGTTAAAAATATCGCCAACCCATCGGTATTGGTCAACTATCTGTGTGCGGGGTTGCCTATCACTTTGCCTCAGAAACAGAAACTCCTGGAACTTGATACAATCAAAGACCGCGCATTCTCTTTGCAGAAAATCTTAGCGAAAGACATTCAGCTTCTTGAAATCAAGGAGGAGATGCTTAATCGGACCCGCGAAGATATCAATCAGCAGCAACGTGAGCACTATCTTCAGGCACAAATAAAGACAATTCAACAAGAATTAGGCAATAATCCGATCGAGCAAGAGGTAAATGAATTGCGCGAGAAGAGTACTTCTAAAAAATGGTCGGATGCCATAAAAGATATTTTCGATAAAGAACTCAAGAAACTAGAGCGCCTGCATCCTAACTCGCCGGACTTCTCGGTGCAGCTTAGCTATGTAAAAATGATGCTTGACCTACCTTGGGGCGTTTATTCGAAAGATAATGTGAATGTAAAAAGCGCACAGATCGGAAGAGCACACGTCTGAACTCCAGTCACTCCGGAGAATCTCGTA
>CAMTOW010000015.1 GCA_947074245.1 uncultured Bacteroidales bacterium
GCTTGATAAACTACATATTCTTCAAGTGTTTCACTATGTTTTGCTATAGTTATGAGTTTATATAATCCTCCTTTAAAATGTCTGTAGTATTGCATGTTATATGAGTTAATCTTACATTTTTTGAAAATTTAAAGATATGAATTTAATATTATATTTGTGTTCTTTAAACAACACAGACTTTATTAATCCCTTCTTCACCCCATGCCACTCTCTACAAAAAACTCTTGATTCATAAGCTCAAGTTCCCCAATTCTTCCAAACCCTAAATTAGAGTTACGCTCTCAACTTAATTCCTTTTTCAGTCAATCCGAATAATTAAACTACTCAATATCAATCCCCCCTCCCTGCTTTAAAATCTTTATCAGCCTATCCAAATCCATTCCGTTGCCTGCGTTTTTCGTATTAAAACGCCATTAAACAATCATTTACAGAGGGATTAATGATCTTTTAAAGGCGTATTAATGATCATTTCAACGCCTTCAAACGAGACAGCTTCAAGCACATAATCGAAAAAAATAAGGAGTAAAAACAAAACGGTCAGGCAGTAGATGAAGCTGCCTGACCGAAATTATAGAAAAGGGGAGTGTGTTGCGATGAAAAATGATCGGACGATCAGAAAAGGATCGTCACGCGAGTGCCGGTTCCTTCGTGGGATTCAATCTCGAAGCGGAGGTTGAGCCGTTCGAGGATGCGCAGAGCGATGGAAAGCCCGATGCCGCTGCCTTGGATGGAGCCGGTATTGCCGGCCCGGTATAGGGGTTTGCAAACCGATTTGAGTTGATCTTGCGGTATACCGATTCCATGATCCCGGATTTCGAGCGAAAGTTGGTCGTCAATCAGATCCAGGCGGAGCAGGACGGGCTTTCCGGCGGAATATTTCGCCGCGTTCTCGATGATGTTGGTCAGTGCCATGGCCAACTGTGTGCGGTTGAGGCTGATCCAAAGTTTCTCTTCATCGTTCGAGTCGATCTCGAGATTCATATCGACCGGAACCGACGGGTATTTTTTCCCGACACGAGCGATGATTTCCCAAAGGAGTTCGTCGATCCGGATACGGGCGGCTACGTCGTTGTCTTTCTTCAAGTCGGAAATGATTGATAACGTATTCAGGATATTTTCCAACTGATAGATCTCATCAATCAGCTTATGTGTCATCCGCTCATATTCTTCGGGAGAACGCTGTTTGATGGTCAATACCTCCAGATTGCCCAACATGGCGGCAAGGGGAGTTTTAAATTCGTGGGAGACGTAGCGGGCGAAATTTTTCTGAATGGCTACCATCTCGGCGATGCGGGCCAGTTGGGTATTGAATGTGGCGATCAAGTCGTAGAGTTCGTCTTTTTCGGTCGGGAGTTCGATCTGAACATCCAGATTTTGAGTGGAAAGATCGTTCACTTCGCGTATGGCTCGGCGAAACGGACGATAGGCGACCGAAGCGAGCCAGCGATTCAGCAGGATGATAACGATCATTCCTCCCAGAAACGAACCGATCAGAAGCGTGATAAGCATGCGCATCTGATTGGTGATTATCTCTTTGGATTCGCGGGTGATAACGACAAAGTTTCCTTGATTGTCTTCATAATAGATCCCATGACAAAAAAAGTCGGGTTCGGAGAAATTGAGCGATTCTTCGTTTCGGATCCGTTCGAGCAACGGATGGGATACGTGTAAGCGGTCTGTTCCGAAGGCGATCTGATCGGTTTCGGTATAGACCTGATAATTGTAGTTGGTAACGAGTCGGTCGAACTGACGGCGCACCTGGGCGAACTCTTCCTTATTGAGTTCGTCTTCTTCGAGAAAGAAGAATGCGGTGATCTCAGAGGTCTTCTTCAACGCGTCGTAAACCGTATCGCGGGCATATTTGCCGTAAGAAAGGTATATGAATGCCGACAGGATCAGAAAAATCAGTCCGAATACCGACGAGCTGTATATGCTGAGGCGGGTTTGTACTTTCATCGGATCAGGATTTGGTGCGGATCACGTAGCCGATCCCTTTGACGGTATGGATCAGCTTGTGGGCAGAGTCAGAGTCGATCTTATTTCGCAGATACGAGATATAGACGTCCACCACATTGGTGTTGGAGTCGAAGTTGACGCCCCATACGGTATCCAGGATCTCCGACCGCGAAAGTACCCGGTTGGCGTTCTCCATCAGGTATTTGAGCAGTTTGAACTCCTGCAACGTCAAGGTGATCTCTTTTTCGCCTCGCAATACTTTATGGCTTTCCAGATTGAGGTGAAGATCGTCGCAGATAAGCACTTTCGAGGGGCTGTCGTAAACCTGACGCATCCGCCGGGTCAGCGCATGGATGCGTGCTACCAGTTCGCGGAAGTTGAACGGTTTGGGCAGATAATCGTCTGCTCCCAGATCGAGTGCCTTCACCTTATCGTCGGGATCGCCTAAAGCGCTGACGATGAGGATCGGGGTATGGATCTTTTTAAAACGGGTGTATTGGAGAAGCTCAATTCCATCGATGTCGGGGAGCATGATATCCAACAGGATGATGTCCCACTCATTCTGAGCGATCAGGTTGCGCGCGTCGAGTCCGTTTTCGGCGAGGGTAACGCTGAAACCGCTCTCTTCGAGCCCGCGAACCATGAATTCGCTGATTCTGGAATTGTCTTCTACCAATAAGATTCTCATAAGTTCTGAATTAGAGATTTAGAGATTTCACCCAAAAGTACTCAATCTATCAATTATTTATTCTGTCTGCGTTTGTAAACCAGATAAAAAACATGCGGCAATACGGTAAACGAAAGCAACATGCAGATGAGGATTCCTCCCACGATCATGATGGCCAGCGGTTTCTGGATCTCTGATCCCATACCGCCCGACATGGCTGCCGGCAATAACCCCATCGACCCCATCAGGGCGATCATCAATACGGGACGTACTCGGCTTTTTACCGCTTTGTCGATCGCCTGAGCCAGTGACAGCCCGTTGCGCATCTTCTCTTTCATGACGGCGATGAGCAGGATACTGTCGATCGCCGTGATGCCGAACAGGATGATGAATCCGATCCCGGCGGAGATTCCGAACGTGGTATCGGTGATCCAGAGGGAAAGGAACCCTCCGATGAATGCGTAGGGCATCGCGCTGGCTGCGATCAGCGTATCTTTGACGGTGCCGAAATTCAGATAAAGCAGGAAGAGCACAAGAAGCAAAACGGTCGGTACGATCATTTTCAGACGCCCCGTGGCACGCTGCTGACTTTCGAATTCGCCTGCCCACTCCATGCGCAGGTTGTGCGGAAGCTTCACGTTGGCGGCTACCTTTTTTTGCGCTTCGGCGATGGTCGATCCCAAATCCCGGTCGCGGATGCTGAACCCTACGCCGATATAACGGCTTCCTCCGTCGCGATAGATGAAGGTAGGGCCGGTGATGAACGACAGTTCGGCGATCTCTCGCAACGGAACCAGGGTGCCGTGTATGGTGGGGATCAGAATGTTGCCGATCTTGTCTTCGTCATCACGAAACTCCTCTTCATAACGGATCTGAACGTCGAAGATTCGCTCTCCTTCATAATATTTGGTGGCCACCTTGCCGCCGATCGCCATTTCGGCAACGGCTTGAGCGTCGGCCATCGTAACTCCGTAATGCGCCATCTGGCGTTCGTCGAAGCGGATCTGCAACTCGGGAAGCCCGATGCTGCGGAACACATTGACATCTTCGACTCCCTGAATATCCCGGATGGATGCCGCCGTCTGATCGGCAAGCTCTTCGAGCTGATGCAGGTCGTCGCCGAATATCTTGATCACGAGCGAGCTTTTGACGCCGGCCACGTATTCTTCGACATTGTCTTGTATGGGTTGGCTGAATCCGAGGATGATCCCCGGATAGATATCGATCGAATCTTTGATTTCGGCAATGAGTTGATCTTTGCTGATCTTCCGTTTCCACTGTTTTTCGTTCCGCAGTTGGGTGTGGAACTCGATGTTGAAAAATCCGGTAGGATCGGTTCCGTCGTTGGGACGCCCGGTTTGGGAGAGAACGAATTCCACTTCGTCAAAAGCGCGCAACTTCGATTTCATCTCTTTTGTGACTCGTACAGACTCATCGAGGTTGACGCTGTTGGGAAGTGTGGCGCGGATGTAGATCGCGCCCTCGTTCATGCTCGGGATAAACTCGGTGCCCCAAAAACAAAACCTTGCAACACATAATAATAATAATAAACAGTAACCGATGATCGCTTGTTTGCGGTAACGGCAACTTAGAAGATATAGCTTGTATAAATATTCGGTAAAGAATCGGCTGATGAAATTGGTTTTCTCGACCACAGGCTTTTTCAAAAGGAATTTACACATCACCGGAACGTAGGTCAGTGCCAGGATCAACGATCCGAGCAAGGCGTAGCCGAGAGTGAACGCCAGCGGCGAGAACATTTTGCCTTCGACTTTCTGGAATGAGAAAATCGGGAAAAGAGCCACCATCAGAATGATCTGCGCGAAAAAGATGTGAGAAGCCACGCTTCCTGCGCTTTTCTTAATCAGGCCGTCTTTGGCCGTTTTTTCATAACGCGCGCCCAATTGCTTCGAACGCCGTTCCATCGCCACGAAGATCACTTCGACGATTACGAGCGTCCCTTCGAGCAACAAACCGAAATCAAGCGCGCCCATCGAGATCAGATTGGCAGGCAAACCCTGGATGCGGAGCATGATGATCGCAAACAAGAATGCCAGAGGGATAACGCTTGCTACGATGAGCGTGGTGCGCCAATTGAAAAGGAAAATGAAAACAACGACGGAGACCAGGATAATCCCCTCCAGCAGATTCTTGATTACGGTATGTACGGTTGCGTCTACCAATGTGGTTCTGTCCAGAAACGGAACGATGCGTACCTCCTCGGGCAGAATTCGCTCGTTAAGCTCCTCGATCTTCTGTTTCAGATTGTCGATCACTTCGCCCGGATTCTCACCGCGGAGCATGATGACGATGCCCTGAACCACATCATCATCATCATCGAGTCCGACCTGACCGAGCCGCGGCTTTGAGGTGATTTCTACCGACGCGACCTGACGGACACGTACGGGAACATCACCGTTTACCTTAACGAGTATGTTTTCGATATCTTCCACACTTTCAAGCAGCCCCAGACCCCGAACGACGAACGCCTGGTTGCCTTTCTGAATGATATCACCGCCGATGTTGATGTTACTGCCGGCTACGGCTTCGTAAATCTCCAACGGAGTGACATCGTATTGCGCCAGATCTGCAGGATTGACACGGATCTGGAATATTTTTTCTTCACCTCCGAAGCTGGCGATGCCGGCGATACCGGGCACGGAAAGCAACTCTTTCTCGACGACCCATTCGTTGATGGCTGCTACTTCACGGATCGGCAGGTCGCTTTTCAAGACATAGCGGTAAATCTCGCCCGTGGCGCCCGACGGCGGTTCGATCGACGGATCCGCCTCTTCGGGCAGATCGATATTGTTGAGCCGGGAGGATGAATATTGTTGTGCGAAAAAATCGTCTACGCCGTCTTCGAAGATCACCGTAACGACCGATAATCCGAAAAGCGAAGTGGACCGGACGTCCGTTTTACGGGGAATGGTATTCATTTCGCGCATGATGGGCAGCGTGACGAACTTTTCAACTTCTTCGGCGCTTCGACCGGGCCATTGCGTGATGATGCGTACACGGGTGTTGGTCACGTCGGGATACGCTTCGATGGGGGTATGGATATAGCATACGATTCCGGCAACGAACAGGATCAGGGTCATAAACAGCACCAAGACATGGTTGCGTAATGCGAATGCGATGATTTTCTCTACGAATTTGTGCATGATTTAGAAATTCTCTTTTAAGCCGGTATGGATCAGCAACTGATTGGAAACTACGATTTTTTCTGTGCCGTCGAGCCCTTCCAGGATGAAGGTCATCCCTTGGGCATGGCCTCCCGGAATCACCCGGCGCGACCGAAATTCGCCCGATTCGTCGGAAACGACCACGTAATATTTGTCGTTGTCGAACAGTAGGGCATCTTTGGGTATGGCTACCGTAGTGCGTTCCTGAGGATTGCTGACGCGTACGGTAACCGCCATGTCGGGTTTGAACTTCAAATCTTCGTTGGCGATCAGGATACGGGCTTTCAATACTTTCTCCTGCGGATCGAAGGTGCGCGAAAGCGAAGAGATGGTTCCTTTGAAACGTTCGCCCGGATATGCCTGTGATGAGATTTCGACTTCGAGCCCTTCGCGGACTACACTCAGATCGCGGGCATAGACATTGACCGTGATCCAAACGGAAGACAGGTCGGCGATGGTGAAGATCGGGTTTCCGTCGGCACTGACGGGAGTCCCCGTAGCCACCTCTTTCTCGACGATGTATCCCGATAGGGGTGCGGCTACCGAGAAGGTGCCTTTTCGGCTATCAAATCGGTAATTCGCCAAATCGATTCGGATCCGATCGAGTTCGGCTTTCGCTTGATTGGTTTTCGCTTCCGCTTCGAGTAGTTCTTTTTCGGAAAGCATATTGTCGGCGTACAGAGCGCGCATGCTTTTTAATTCGCGTTCTGCCACGCGCAGATCGGTTTCGGCAGCGATGTTCTCCGACTGGAGGGCGCTCAGTTCGCTGCTTCGGATCTGAAGCAGGGGATCGCCTTTGCGGACATAATCGCCCAAAGAAAAGGAGAGATGCTCCACGGTTCCGCTCACCAGAGGCGCATAGCGTATGATTTTTTCGGGATTGTATTCCACCTTGCCCGTCAGGATCAGTTCTTTCTGAGTCGTCCCCAACTGAGCGGGCACGGTTTTCACCCGGTCGGCAAACTGTCTTTTTTGTACGGGCGTCTGTTCTTCCGTTGCGGAAGCCCGGTTGCAGGCCTGAAACATGATCATGGATCCTGCCAATAGAATAAGAGAAAAGTGATTTCCGTTCATGTCTTTATTGTATATCCGTGCCAATGGCAAACTGTAATTCTTCGAAGGTTTGTGTCAAATTGTTTTCCGATTGGAACAAGGTCTTTTTACCGGTTCGGTACACTTCCATGAAATCCATGTATTCGAGCATGCCGATGTTCTTCTGAATCAGATTGCGCGTATAGATCTCAAGCATCGTGTCGAGTTCGTCAAACAGAACGCTTTCGCGCGCTTTGAGATAGAATCCGTAGGCGTTGCGATAATTCTTATAGGTTTCGGAAACTTCGTTGGCGACGACGTTCTTCAGATTCTCCTCTTCGAGGATACTTTGTTGAAGGGTGATTCGGGCGCTTTTGATCTGAGTCTGATTTCGGTTGAAGAGCGGAAGCGGCGCGCTCACGCCGAAGCCCACGAAATCTTTCCAAACTCCTCCGCGCCGGTCATAAGAGGCGCTTACCGTAAAGTCGGGAATCCGCTGTGACTTCTCGTACGCCAGGTTCTTGTTCTGATACAGAATCGTCTTTCGGGCGCTCTGCAGATCGGGGCGCGCATCCAGCGCTATCTCTTCCAGTGCGTAGAAAGTCATTTCATCGGGATTCCACAGCGGAGTCGGATCAGACTCGATACGGATCTCGATGTCCGGGGCGATGTGAAGCAATACGTTCAGAGCGGACAAGTGGGCGTTCAGTTCGGTCGTACACTCCAGCAGTTCGCTTTCCGATTCGATCAGGGCGGCTTCAAGCCGGATCAGTTCGTTTTTGGCGATATTGCCCGATCGGACCTGTTTGCGATACACTTCGGTGAGTTCGCGATTCGTGTCGATCTGAAGTTGCAGGGCGTTTTGGCAAGATTGCAGAAATCGGATCTGCGAAAGCGTCTTGCGCAATTCGGTTCGCAGACTTCGTACGGTTTCGTCGAACTCGGTCAGAACGATTTCGCGATTGATCTTTTCGCGCTGAATCAGCCGACGGCGTTTGCAGGCGCTTTGGATCATCTGGCTCAGTTCGACGCTGAACTGGGTGTTCTTTCCAAAATCTCCCCAGATACCCGGAATCGGCTCTTCCCGACGCTGTGACGAGGTGCTCCATAGGTTTACCTGCTGGAGGCTCAGTTCGGGGTTTTCCCAGAGTTTGGCTTCGCGGATCTGAAGGTCGGCTTGTTCGATATCCATTTGCCGAGCGATCAGCGAAAGGTTCTGCTGAAGGAAACGAGTTTCGATTTGCTGCGGAGTGAGAGAGATTCGTTCGGCGATTTGCGCGTTGCTTTTCCAAAACGGAAGAATGCCGAAGAGAAGCACCAGATATTTTTTCATTGAGAGATGTAGATGATGAATGTGATGCAAATGTAGCGGGCTAACATTAGGCGATTCTTGGAGCAACATTAGAAATGGATTAGAACGGCAACGGAATAAAAAAACGCCCGACTTGAAGAAGCCGGGCGTTGCTATAAGATTGAGTGAGAAGAATCGTTATGCTTGTTGCAGAACGGGCTCTTTCTCTTTTGAAACGGCGCTGAAGATAAACAGTGCGATAGCCGAGATCATACCGATCGCAGCGAAATAGAACCAAATGTAGTGGGCGTGGGTAGCGGCAGCCATCCATTCGGTATGGTTGGCGAACAGGGTTGGATCCGGACAGTATTTTTCAAGAAGCGTTCCGGAAAGACTGAATCCCAATACCGAAGCCAGGAATGAGTTGATGTGGCTGAAGCCCAGGTAAAGACCTTCGTCGCCTTTCGGAGCCTGCAAAGAGAAATACTCCAGATAGCGCGGAGAGATAAATGTCTCTGCCAATGCCTGGATACCGATACCGACTACCATCATGAATGCGATGGAGTTGATTCCCAAAATCGTGTTGTCCATCATATTGCCCGTAGCCATCACCAATGCCGAGATCGGCATAAGAAGCATACCGACACCCATAGACGTCATCGCCGAACGTTTGCGCATCAGATTGGTTACGAAATTAACCAAAAGCACGACGATCAACGGGTTGATGTTGGCGTACCAAGCCGGTGTGGAGTCGGGACCCGCCATACGGAGAACGTATTTCGGCATGGTCGCGTACAACTGATAATATACCATCCAGAAACCGCTCATGATCAGGGTAAGGATCACCAGACGCTTGTTGGTAAGAACGCCCATAAGACCGCGTCCGATTTCGCGGAACGTTTTGCCCTGTCCGGCATGCTGGGTGCTTTTATAGAGGAAGAAAACCACGATAAGCGCCAGGAACGTGATGACAGCCGAAAAATAGTTGAGGTAAACCAAACCTTCGCTTCCCAATGAACGGCGAAGCGGCTCAACGATCAGTTTGCCCGAAAAGCTACCGATATTGACCATCATATAAAACAAAGAAAACCCTTTTGCACGTGTCTCTGACGTGGTTTCTTTGGCTACGGTACCGGAAATGATCGATTTGATGAACGCCCCTCCGATAATGATCAGAATCAATACGGGAACGATCGTCCATTTCATCGAACTTTCTCGCAAGCCGGTAAATACCGTTTCACGGCCGTACTGAACCAGTCCTGAACTTTCGAGCAGGGTAGGAAGGACCGCCAGTCCGAAATAACCCAAGCTCAATAAAGAGAACGCAACCAACATGGATTTGCGGAACCCGATCTTATCGGCATACGCTCCGGCGAAAGTCGGCAACAGGTACAATGACCCGGAAAAAAGACCGGCGATCATACCCGATTCGATGTCGGAGAAGCCCATTACCTGCGACAGGTAAAGCGTGATGACGATGAAGAACATATAATACGCCATACGCTCGAACATCTCGACCGTGTTGGCTACCCAGAATGCCTGAGTATACTGCTTAAAGAAATTCGTGAATTTGTTTAGAAAAGAACTCATAAAAGAATAAAGTGATGAATTAAGAAATTGATTTATTAAAAATTGAATTTGCTATTGATTATCGGCCAACTCGATGACCTCCAGGTCGCGGATCGTATCGCCGTCGATTACGAAGCGGACCAGTGTGCGGTTCTTATGAAAACCCTGTTTTCCGGCTGCTCCCGGATTAATATGCAGGCATTGAAGCGTCTTGTCGAACAATACCTTCAGAATGTGAGAATGACCGCTGATGAACAGTTTGGGCGGATGATGATAGATGGCGGGTGTCACCTCGGGCGCATACTTCCCGGGATAGCCTCCGATATGAGTCATCCAGACATCAACCTTTTCTGCCATGAAACGTTGATGTTTGGGATATCGTTTCCGAAGTTCGGCTCCGTCAATATTTCCCGTAACGATCCGTACCGGCTTGAATGCCTCCAATTTATCGGCTACCTCAATCGAACCGATATCACCGGCATGCCAAATCTCATCGCATTCGGCAAAATACGTTTCATAACGTTCGTCCCACCATCCGTGGGTGTCTGAAAGGAGCCCTATTTTTAACATCTTAAATTTTTGATTTTGAACAAATTTAGTAATATTTACACAACCCTACAAATCTATATACCCACGAAATCTCTACGAATGAACACTGAACGAAAGCTATTTAAGCGCGATATCAGTTGGCTCTCCTTTAATTATCGCGTCCTGATGGAGGCCAAGGATGAATCGCTTCCTTTGTTTGAACGTATAAAGTTCCTTTCCATCTATTCTTCCAATCTGGAAGAGTTTTACCGGTTTCGTGTATCCGAACACCGGCAAGTGATTGTGAAAGAGGAAAGTACGCAAGAGGATAAAAACACGGCCTTGCAGACGCTCGATCATATCAATGTGGAAGTGGAGCGACAATTGAAAGAGTTCGACGACTTTTTCCGGAATGATATCCTGAAGGAGCTCGCCCGGCATCACATCGTCTTGTATGAAGATTCAGAAGTTGAAATTTTTCATAAAGATTATGTGCGGACCTATTTTCGAGAGGAAGTTTTTCCTTATCTCGAACCGATGATCGTGTTGAAAGGAAAGATCCGCTCGTTTATCCGCGATAACCGCCTTTATCTGGTGATCCGGATGTATCCCAAGGAGGAGTTTCGTTCGGTCATGTTGCCGGGACGCGGCGAACCGTATTACTTCATCATGAAAGTGCCTTATACGAAAATACCCCGGTTTATCGAACTGCCCCAACACGACAACAACTACTACCTGATGTTCGCCGAAGATATGATCAAGGCGAATCTCGATATCGTGTTTCCAGGTTTTGAAATCGAGAGCGCTTATACGGTGCGTGTATCCCGGGACGCGGATTTTATGATTCCGCTCGAAAATCAACAGACTTTGGTGGATGAGATTCGCAAGAACGTGCGCAAACGCAAAATCGGAACGGCCAACCGATTCGTATATGATTCGAAAATGCCGTTTGATTTCAGAATGCATCTTTGCGAGGCTTTGGGAATATCGCCCGAACGCTGTCTGCCGGAAGGACGGCATCTGCATCTGGAGGATCTGATCAAAATGCCGAATCCGGTAGGACGGATATTGACGGCGCAATTGCCGACACCGCTTCGTATTCATGAATTCGATAATTCGGGTTCGATATTCAAGGTGATCAAAAACAAAGATAAATTGCTTCATTTCCCCTATCAATCGTTCGAATATCTGATCCGTTTCCTGAACGAGGCGGCATTTGATCCGGGCGTGGAGGAGATCAAGCTGACCCAATATCGCGTAGCCGAAAATTCGGCCGTAATCAATTCGCTGATCAGCGCGGCAAGAAACGGAAAACGGGTAACGGTTTTCGTAGAACTCAAAGCGCGTTTTGACGAAGAGAATAATTTCGATATGTCGCAGCGGATGAGAAAAGCGGGAATCCGGATCATCTATTCGTTGCCACGACTGAAAGTACACGCCAAGATGATTCTGGTATTGCGAAAGACCGAAAAGCACAATCTGGAAAAAAGCTATGCCTGCCTGAGTACGGGTAACTTCAATGAGAAAACGGCGACGATCTATTCGGATATCATGATTCTGACCAATCGGATCGAATTGATTACGGAGATGAACCAACTCTTCGGACTCCTTGAAAAAGGGGAGGGGACTTATCCGTTTAAACACCTGATGGTGACTCAGTTTAATCTGATCGACGGGGTGACGGCTAAGATTCATCGCGAGATCGAAAATGCGCGCGATGGGAAAAAAGCACGTTTGATATTGAAAATGAACGGACTGCATGATCCTTATATGATCAACCTGCTGTATGATGCGAGTGAAGCGGGCGTAGAGGTCGACCTGATCGTGAGGGGTATCTGTTGTCTGGTTCCGGACCAGCCGTATAGCCGTAATATAAAAATCACCCGAATCGTGGATTCGTATCTGGAGCATTCGCGGGTGTGGTATTTCTATGCCGGCGGCGAAGAGGAGGTGTATATCACTTCTGCCGACTGGATGAAACGGAATTTGAGCCGGCGGATCGAAACCGCGTTTCCGGTATGGGACCGACAGATTCGTGACATCATCATCAACGGATTGATGATTCAGCTGTCGGACAATGTGAAAGCTTGCTGGATTGATGAGAACCTGAATAATATCTATAAAAAAGAGGATCGGGTCAACAAGGTGGTTCGTGCCCAGCGAATGATTTATGAAACGCTCAAAAATGAATAATCCGGATTCGGATTGATAGAAATAGGAAGATCTCATGCATCGCCGACTTTTGATGAAGCGAAGTGTGAGGTCTTCTTTTTTGTCGGTTTGTTGATGATTTGTAATCTGTCGGACTGAAAAAAAGAAGGTTGTCTTCCTGATATGGATTCGGAAGACAACCTTTTTCGAAACGTATTTGGCAGAAAGTTTCGTTCGTATTATTGGATTTTATCAAGAGCCTGACTTAAATCTGCGATCAGATCGTCAATGTGTTCGATTCCGATGCTCAGGCGTACGGTTCCACCGAAAATTTGTTGTTCGGCTTTTTCCTGCTCGTTCAGCTGGGAATGGGTCGTGCTCGACGGATGGATCACAAGGCTTTTTACATCCGCTACATTCGCAAGCAAAGAGAATATCTGCAGTGAATCAACGAAGGTACGCGCTTCTTTTTCTCCTCCTTTCAGATCGACCGTGAAAATCGAACCGGCTCCTTTTGGGAAGTAGTGCTTGTATCGGTCATGATCGGGATGAGACGACAACGCGGGATGGTTTACGCGATCCACTTTGGGATGTTTGCTTAGGAAATCGACCACTTTCAGCGCGTTTTCCACATGACGCTCTACACGAAGGGAAAGGGTTTCGAGTCCTTGCAACAGGATGAAGGAATTGATCGGGCTGATCGCCGCTCCCGTATCGCGAAGCACGACGGCACGGATGCGGGTAACATTGGCCGCCGGACCTGCCGCATCGGCGAAAACGACTCCGTGATAACTGGCGTCCGGTTCGGACAGTTGTGGGAATTTTCCGCTTTCCTTCCAATCGAACTTACCACTATCGATGATGACGCCGCCCAATGAGGTGCCGTGTCCGCCGATAAATTTGGTAGCCGAATGAACAACGATATCGGCTCCGTGCTCGAAAGGCCGTATCAGATAAGGCGTGCCGAAGGTGTTATCGACCACCAAGGGGATTTTATGTTTGTGTGCGATCTCGGCGACTGCATCCATATCGACGATATTCGAATGAGGATTGCCTAAAGATTCGATGAAGATCAGTTTGGTGTTTTCACGAATCGCTTCTTCGAAGTTTTCAATACGATCGGAATCCACGAAAGTCGTAGTTACACCTCCCGCGGGCAGCGTATGTGCCATCAGATTATAGCTTCCTCCATAAATTGTTTTAGCGGATACGATATGATCTCCGTTTTTGGTGAGATTCTGTAACGCATACGTTACGGCGGCGGCACCGCTGGCTACCGCCAAAGCGGCAACACCTCCTTCGAGCGCGGCGATTCGTTTCTCGAATACGTCTTGCGTCGGGTTTGTCAATCGACCGTATATATTGCCCGGATCAGACAGGTTGAATCGGTTTTCGGCTTGTTGGCAATTTTCGAACACATACGAAGTGGTCTGATAGATCGGAACCGCCCGTGCACCGGTTGCCGGATCAGGGTGTTCTTGTCCGACATGCAGTTGAAGCGTTTCGAAACGAAGATGATCACGCAGATTGTCTTTTTTGTTGTTTTCGGAGGTATGCGTACTCATGATGCTCTGTTTTTTATTTTTTATTCGTTAATGAAGTCTTTTCAGAACAATTTCTATTTCTCGGAAAAGAATGCTTGTTGATTTCTCTATGCAAAGATAGTTGTGTGGAAAATATGATTATAGGTTTGTGTGTAATATGGAAAATATTACTGCAAAGTGTGGTTTTGCTAGAATTTGTATTTATTTTTGACGGGTTAAAAATCAATTCGAAGAAAAATATTCTATGGAAAAATTGGATGCGATCGATATAAAACTGCTCCGGATCTTGCAGGAAAACTCGAATCTTACGACAAAAGAGATTGCGTGTAAAGTGAATCTTTCCACGACTCCCGTTTTTGAACGAATCAGACGTTTGGCAAAGGAAGGGTATATCCGTAAATATGTGGCGGTTTTGGATCCTCAAACACTGAATCTGGGTTTTCTGGTATGCGTTCATGTAAAACTCAAGCAGTTGAATACCGACATCGCGTTGGAACTTACTCGGTAG
>CAMTOW010000016.1 GCA_947074245.1 uncultured Bacteroidales bacterium
ATACGAGGTTCTCCGGAGTGACTGGAGTTCAGACGTGTGCTCTTCCGATCTCCTACCAAAGCCCATTCTGCCAACGTTCCGGCAAACTGATAAGACAGTACGACCAAAAGCAGGATCCCAACGGATACCTTCTTAAAATAATGAGCCGCCCATCCCGCCGACAATGCCAGCAAGCCGGATTTTATCAAAATAGCGGGCAATACCGCCAACGGAGGCATTCCGAAAAGCAGGTGATTGACCAATGGCGAGAAAACAGCCGTGAGCAGACCCGCTTTCCAGCCATATTTATACGCCGCGATCAGCGTGAAGAAATAGATCGGCAGAAAGACGAGTCCGCCGCCCGGTATGAGATGACATAACTGGGGCAAAAGCAGATTGCCCAAAATGAAAAGAGATGCCACCCCGTAGGTTTTCGCCTGAGTATAATTCAACGAATAAAGTCGTATAGCAGATGTTTGCATTGTGTTTCTTTTTAAGTTATGGATCAATTATTTGGATAGAACAGCTTGTCCGTTTCGGATCATCCGGACGAACGCGTCCACCTCATTCATAAGCTCTTCCCGATCGAAAATATCCTTACAACGGGTTTCGAGCGGACACCATCCGGTCTTATCCCGATTGATGATATACGGTACGCAGCAATCGTAACTCACCTCGACATCGTATCGGCGAAACAAGTCAAGCGCCGACTCACTGATCACTCGCGAGAATACGCTTTTTACGGAACCATTGACCAGAATCGCCGCCGCACCTTTTCCGATCACTTTATCGGCAACGGAAGCGTCGCGCAGAAAATCCGGTTCCTCTTTCAGCAGATCATACAGATCGGCCACACCCCGCCGGTTAAAAGAGCGGACTTCCTCCCCCTTTCCGATCACACAAGAACAGTTTTCCCGTTCGAGTCGCTCTTTCAATAGATTCATCATAATGTATTTTGTTTGAGTTTTTCCGAATAAGCATCGATCCGCATCAGTTCGTCGGGGATCTTTATCCCCTGCGGGCAGTGGTGTACGCATTGGTTGCACCCGATGCAATGATTGGCCTGACGCAGTTTCGGAACGCTCCGGTCATAACCCACCAGAAAGGCCTTACGCGCCTGAGCGTAGCGAGCGTCCAAACGCGATTCGGGGTAATTATCCTCGCAGACACATTTGTTGTAATGCAGGAAGACCGAAGGGATGTCGATTCCGTACGGGCAAGGCATACAATACTGACAGGCCGTGCACGGCACCAACGGGTAGTCGATCATCATACGCGCCGTTTCCATCAGCAATTCGTTTTCTTCGGGAGTCACCTCATCCAAAGGCGAATAGGTGCGGATGTTGTCTTGCAGATGCTCGAGATAGGTCATTCCGCTCAAAACCGTCAGAATCCGGTCGGGCGTGCCCGCATAGCGAAACGCCCACGAAGCGATGCTTTCCTGCGGACGACGCTGTTTGAGTTTTCCGGCCAGATATTCGGGCATCTTGGCAAGGCGTCCGCCCAACAAAGGCTCCATAATGATGGCCGGAATGTTTCGTTTTTCCAATTCGGCATACAGATAGGAGGCATTGGTATTGCGCGGATTCACCTCTTTGGCATGCTCCCAATCTACATAATTGAGCTGGATCTGCACGAAATCCCATTGAATCGTATCGTGTTGCGAAAGCAGGTAGTCAAACACTTCGATGTCGCCGTGATACGAAAACCCCAGGTTGCGAATCCGCCCCGCTTTCCGCTCTTCGATCAGGAAATCGAGCATTCCGTTGTCGAGATACCGGCCATGGAGTGAAGCCATCCCGCCCTGACCGATCGCGTGAAGCAGCATATAGTCGATGTAATCGGTCTGAAGGTATTCGAACGAATTCCGATAGATCTTCATCGACTGCTCCCGACTCCAGGTCTCGGGCGAAAAGTTCGACAATTTGGTCGCGATATAATACTGATCGCGCGGATGCCGTTTGAGAGCGATCCCCGTAGAGCGTTCCGACCATCCCTGCATATATACGGGTGACGTATCGAAATAATTCACCCCGTGAGCGAGCGCGTAGTCGATCAGTTCGTTGACCGCATCCTGGTCGATCACGTTTCCGTCTGCTGCCGGAACGGGCAACAACGGCCAACGCATACATCCGTAGCCGAGCAACGAAACCCGATCGCCCGAAGCGGACGACGTCCGGTAACTCATCTTATCTTTCGGAACCTCCGCCAACGCGACTCCTCCGCGAAGCGATTCTCCTTTTCGACAACCGTTCATAACGGCCGACGACGCCACCACACTACCTCCTAAAACTTTCAGGAAGCCGCGGCGCCCTATGGTATTTTTATTTTTCAACATAATACGTTCGTTTAAACAATTCGGTGCATCGAGTGCCCCTCTACATAAATGGCGCTGAACGGACGAGCCGGACACAAATTCTCGCAAGCTCCGCATCCGATGCATCGCTCGGTATCGACTACGGGAATCCGGTTACTTTCGAAACCGTCGGGATCCTGTTCGATCATCTGAATGGCGCCTACCGGACAATGACGGGCACAGTTTCCGCAACTCACACCGTCGGTCAGCACAACGCAGTTTTTCTCAACCCAGACGGCATGCCCTACCTGAATGGAAGACTTATCAGCATCCGTCAGCGGCAGAATCGCACCGGCGGGACACACGTCTGAACAACGGGTACATTCCGGCCGACAATATCCGCGTTCGTACGATACTTCGGGTTGCATCAGCGTCGTCAAATCCGAAGAGGGACGCAACACCTGATTGGGGCAAACCGATACGCACAACTGGCAGGCCGTACAGTGTTGCGCGAAATGGCGCAGGCTACGCGCTCCCGGAGGAACGATCGGAGTCTGCCGTTTCGGTATTTTCTTGTCTTCGATATAGGCAAGCCCTCCGTCCATCTTCATCGTCTGTGCTTTTACGGCAGCCGTAGTCAGCAACAAGGCCGAAGCCGACAGCATCGAACGGCGCGACGATTCGATCGGTTCGTTTGCCGATGTCGGAGCTTCTTCCCGTTTTTTCGAACTTCGAGCCGGAACATATCGGATCGCGCCTTTGCGACATTTGTCGATGCAATCGAAACAGGTTACGCAACGGGTGTAATCGATCTGATGATTTTTCGAGTCGATGCAGGAAGCTTTGCAGTTTCGGGCGCAAAGGCCGCAACTGTTGCATTTATCCGCATCGAAACGGGGCTTGAGCAACGAATATCGGGCGATCAACCCCAGAAACGTACCGACGGGGCAAACGACGTTGCAGTACGTCCGTCCGTTTTTCCAGGCCAACACGGTGATGACGGTCAACGTAATCAGGGCGATGATGAATATCGGAATGCTTTTGATCCATACGTCTGTTTCGTAAAACAGGTAATTGCCCGCCCGTTCATCAAAGAATGCGAGAACATTGTTTCCCCATTGATAAAACGGAGCGAAAAGCGTCGATACGATCCGTCCGTACGAACTGTACGGAGCCAGCAAGGCTACAAACGAACCGACACCCGCCAGCAAGGCAATGATAAACAAAAGTAAAAGGGCATAGCGCACGATACGCAATGCGGGAGAATAGGAAAAACGGTTCTTCGTCCGGACGGATGCGAATCGGGAGATCACATCCTGGAAAATGCCCAGCGGGCAGATTACGGAACAATAGAGCCGCCCCAATAAAAGCGTCGCGAGCAACAAGGCTGCCACGACGAATACGTTTACGGCCAATACGGCGGGTAAGAACTGAATACGAGCCATCCAGCCGAACCAGGCATGGATCGATCCCGTGAAATCCAGGAAAAGAAGCGTGATAATCACCAGAAAGAATGCGGCGACGCCGATTCGGAGTTTTCTTAATAGATGCATAGCGGGATTTATAATCGAATGTCAGAAATCAGGATTCGGAATAGTGTCTTATCGCACAATGTTATAATTTTTATAAAAATAGAATTTTATTCCGAAATAAAAATACTTCACTTTTCCGATTGACTGCCTATACATTTTACGGTTTCCGGTATACAAATTACAGAAACCGGGTGTAAGAATCGCGTTTACACGTGATTTAACGATCGTTTAAAGGCTGTCTAACCGTCGTTTACCCGCGTCTTAATGCCCATTTAATCGGTTTTGAACGGAGAAAGCCCATGCACCGGATCTCGATCGGCCCGGCAGGATCTTGAAATCTTACACGCGACGAATCAAAATTCGCGAACACTCTTAAATATCTCTATCAAAAAATAATAACATTTTTCATTCCGTTGCCGTACCTTTGCAAGTCATTAAGAAAAAAGAACTCAACACATCTATATGAATATAGCAGCATTGGTATCGGGAGGAGTCGACAGCTCGGTGGTCGTACATCGCCTGAAAGAAATGGGTTACGACCCAACCATATTTTATATCCGCATCGGAATGGAAGACAAAGACGGATATATCGATTGTCCTGCCGAAGAGGATATTGAAATCACCAGCTATATCGCCCGCAAATACGGGTGTAAATTCGAAATCGTCTCTTTACATGACGAATATTGGGAAAACGTGGTGAACTACACGATCGAAAACGTGCGCCGCGGACTCACCCCAAATCCGGACATGATGTGCAACAAGATGATCAAATTCGGATGTTTCGAAGAGAAATGGGGACATCATTTCGACAAGATCGCTACCGGACATTATGCGCGCACCAAAGAGATCGACGGAAAATCGTATCTGGCGACAGCGGTAGACCATCATAAGGATCAGACCTACTTTCTGGGACAGATCAACTACATGCAGATCAGCAAGCTGATGTTTCCGATCGGAGATCTGCCCAAGAGCGAAGTGCGCCGTTTGGCTGCCGAACAGGGGCTGCCGAGCGCGATGCGGAAAGACTCGCAGGGAATCTGCTTTTTGGGAAAGATCAATTACAATGATTTTATCAAACGCTATCTGGGCGAAAAAAGAGGTCAGATCGTGGAGTTTGAAACCGGCAAAGTCGTGGGCGAGCACAACGGATTCTGGTTTCATACGATCGGACAACGCAAGGGTCTGGGTCTGAGCGGAGGGCCATGGTTTGTCGTGAAGAAAGACATCGACCAAAACATCGTGTTCGTATCGCAAGGATACGACCCGGCTACCCAGTACGGCGACGTATTGAATCTGGGCGCGTTCAGTTTCATTACCGAAAATCCGTGGGGGGATGAAACCAACTTGGGAGAGATCAGCTTCAAGAACCGCCATACACCGGAGTTTTCGACCGGTACGCTTGAGCGGATCGGCGATATCTACCGGATTAAGTCGGATCAGAAGATTCAGGGAATCGCACCGGGACAGTTCGGCGTAATCTATGATAAGAATCAAGACATTTGTCTGGGAAGCGGCATCATCATCTGATCCGCATTTCTAAAAAACAAAAAAGGAAGAGAATCAAAATTGATTTCTTCCTTTTTCTTTTTGGACCAAAATAAACTTTATGGAGTAGTGGTAATTCTTTTATGATGACAAAACAGCAGATTTTCATTTTCATCATAGAGATGCATCCCGTTTCCTTCGCAATAGCGGAAGAGTTCGCAGTCTGCGCAATGCCCTTTCTTCGACCAAGATCGATTCCGGAACTTTTCGTATCCTTTCTCCCAAACATCGCAGAATGAATCGCGATAGATAGACCCCTGATGAAAACCCGAGCGGATGCTCGGACAAGCGGATATCGCCCCGTCGGCCAATACGGAAGCGATACCTATCCCCGCTTGACAACTATAGAGATTGTCGCGTACGCGACCTTCATAACCTCCTAAAAAACCTTCGCATCCGTAACTGACGTGAATCTTTCCTTCCTTACGCGTATCGGAAATAAACTCCATCAATTCGGTAAACTGCGGACTATTCAATTGCAAATCGCGATTTTCGGTTGCGCGCCCGACCGGAAATATGGTAAAGATGCGCCAGGATTTTACACCCTTCTCAATGAGAAAATCACGAAATTCGGCAAGCTGCCCGATGTTCCGGCGGTTGGCGCACGTCACGACATCCCACTCCAGCTCTTGCTCTTTGGAAAGCAGCCCGATGGCTTCGGATGCTTTCTGGAAACTGTTGGGTCTGCCGCGAAGCCAGTTGTGAGACTCTTCAAATCCGTCGAGGCTGATCGCCAACGTATGCATGCCCGCTTCCAACAGACTCTGAAGCCTTTTTTCGGTCAGCAGCAATCCGTTCGTTACGATTCCCCAGGGAAATCCGCGATCGTAAAGAGCTCTGCCGCATACCTCCAGATCTTTGCGCAGCAAACACTCTCCTCCGGTAAATACCACCATGATCTCGTTGGGATTCATCCGGGATGCCACCTCATCGGCCACACGAATAAAATCGGCGATGGGCATATCGGGTTGCCGAGCCTCTACATGACAATCGCTACCGCAATGCTGACACGAAAGATTGCACCGGAGCGTACACTCCCAAAACAGGGTATGAAGTTTATGCAACTTCTGATTATTCTTCCGGTACTGACGAAAAACCTCCAATCCGAGCCACTGCTTAAACGATATCGATTTAGACATAGATAAGACGGATTAATGATTGGATGCTTTTTCGGGCATTACGATGGTGACATATTTCTGAGCGCTTCCCTGAAACCAACCTTTACCACCTTGAAAATCGGCGGTAGTGAATTCGAGATCTTCTTCGGTCTCGGTATATCGAACCGGTTGAGCAACGTCTTCGGCCAATACCGTTAAAATCTTATTTCCGAAAGGAAACGTTTGATGATCGTAAATGAATACCCCTTCATGATCGGTGTATACCGTATCGTATTTCTGATAAACGGAAGCTGCGTCTCCATCGAATGTCGGAATGGAGATACATACCCGGATATCATCCAACGGCTGATCGGCTTTATTCATCACTTTTCCTTTGATCTGATATTTCACATAAGGCGTCCCGTATTCGGCAGGATTCTCTCCGCCGGCAATATTGCCGCACGCGGTTATACCGACAAACCCGAGCATCGAGAGAATCATCGCAAGAAAAGAATTGACACGCTGTCTGGCTCTCGCTTCAAAATGCTTCATGATTATAATTTTTTATTGCTTTTTATCTTAAAGAGGGGTTTTACTGCCTAAATGTTGCATTCAGATTAAAAAATTTATGTGATTTATAAAAAAATCACGATACAAGCCCTTGTGAGAAGGGTAAGTATCGTGATAAAAATCGAAACCCGTACTTAAAATACGTTGAGTTTGACTCCGAACGAAAGGCTGAGATAGTCTTTCGGTTTAAGATATCGGTTGGTAGCGGCACTGATGATATACAGATCACACGAGCTGATCTCATAAAAAAGAGAAACCGACTGATGCAGTGTCTTGGAACCGTCGAGATCGAACGTGATACGTTGTCCGGCGAAGATATGAAACCGGATTTTGGTAGAAAACTTGTAGTAATTGTCGGGGTAACGATCCGGCTCCGAACGCCAGAAGCGTTTATCAAGGATGGAGTTCATATAGATTCCGCAGGTAAGCGGATCGAAACTCCAGCGAGAATCGCCGATGGGCAGATTCCAGGGTATATAATTCTGCTTGATCGTAAAGGTAAGCTTGGCATGCTTGTCATTATACCGGGGAATAAACCCTAGAAAGACATCGCTCTCCATACGATCTTTCCAATACGCCCATCCGGTTCCGAACGACATGAACCCCATCGATCCGGCAAACTGCACCTTCTGATAGCGGGGTATGAGTTTATACCAACGACGTTCGTAATTCGACACATACCGTTCGTGAAGAGACGTCTTCCCGTCCGGACACGGAAGGGAATCGATCGGACAGATCCGCGTATGGAGCGAATCGGTTGCGGCAGGTTCGCCTACAAGGGTTGGTTTCGCCTGATCGGATGGCATGGCGCCCGCACAGAACGAAAGACACAACAACCCGTTAATAAGATACGACTTCATACGCATACGCATCGGGATATAATGTGAATACCATATAACTTCTCGTCTTCATCGACGCGCAGGCGTAATACATGACTCCGTCGCCGAAGATATCCTCTTCATGCAGGCGATGGATATGGGCATGAATGCAGAAATCCAGTCCTTTCATCATCTTCAGGTAATACTGAAAGGGCTCGGCTACATTGTTATCGAACTGCTCGCCATAGGGCTGTACGTGCATCGCGACGATCGTACGGTCGTACGCGCTAGTCGTATCGTTGATCTGCGACTTGATGTAATTAAAATCGGGAACCGGATGAGAATAATCGAATTCGAGAGAATTGGTATTCAGACAGACGAAACGGTTGCGCCCGGCAATGAAGGAGAAATTCTCATCGCCATACATTTTCAGATAGACCTGGATACCATTGCCGATCACATCGTGATTGCCGATCAGAGCGACATAAGGGACCGATAACTTCTTCATAATGTTGTCGACCCATTCGAACTCCTTGGTCATTCCGAAATCGGAAATATCCCCTCCGTGGATCACAAAGTCAATATCCGACCGCTTATTGATCTCCTTAACGAAATCTTCGGTCTGATCATACCAACGTTGGGTATCGCCCATAAAAGCAAAGCGGATGGTGTCTTTTCCGGCACAAGCCGATTCGATCCGGACGATCTCTTTCGCGTTGATATCGGTGCGCCCTTTTACGCGGGTATCATACGGGTGATAATCGATCAGGTCGCATCCGCAGAGTGAGAACAGAAAAAGCGCGGATGCCATTTTAAAAGTTTTTATTTTCATTCAGCTATGAATATTTAGCAATTGATTCAGTTATTATTAAAAAATAGGAATGGCTGAAATCAAGAAGAGCGCAAATTTTACTTTGCGCTCTTCTTTTTAAAATTTGGGATTATGGAGAATAAATCAATCCATGTAATCGTATACTTCTTCGCCGATGATCATACGCAACGTGTTACGCATTTTTGCATCTTGTGCGAACAAGTCGTGCTCAGGCTGTTTGTCAAGCTCGTGCATCGGGCTCTTGAAATAGAACGACAACCAGGTCTGGATTCCGGAGAATCCGCAACGCTGAGACAGGTCGGTCAATAGAACCAGGTCAAGACACAACGGAGCGGCAAGAATCGAGTCACGGCAAAGGAAATCCACTTTGATCTGCATCGGATAACCCAACCAGCCGAAGATATCGATATTGTCCCATCCTTCTTTGTTGTCTTTACGAGGAGGGTAATAGTTGATACGCACTTTGTGGTAGATATCACCGTAAAGTTCCGGATGTTTCTTCGGTTCGAGGATCGTGTCGATCACAGACAGTTTTGAAACTTCCTTCGTTTTGAATGAAGCCGGATCGTCCAATACCTCCCCGTCACGGTTGCCCAGGATGTTGGTAGAGAACCAACCGCTCAGACCCAGCATACGGGTTTTCAAAGCGGGAGCCAAAACGGTTTTCATCATGGTCTGACCTGTTTTGAAGTCTTTTCCGCAGATCGCAACCTGATGTTTGTCGGCTAATTCCCACATCGCAGGCATATCTACGGTAAGAGCAGGTGCGCCATTGATAAACGGAGCGCCTTCTGCGATAGCCGCATACGCGTAACACATACTCGGAGCGATTTCCAAAGAATTCTCTTTCATCGCTTTTTCAAGTGAAGACAGCGTCATGTGAGTTTCTGTCATCGGAACATAAACTTCCGTACTTGCTGCCCAGATCACTACGACGCGATCGCAATTGTTGTTCGCTTTGAAATCGCGGATATCCTGACGAAGCTGTTCCACCATATCCCATTTCGTAGCTGCATCTTTCACCCAAGTACCATGTAGGCGGGTAACGTAATTATTATCGAACGCAGCTTTCATCGGCTTGATGGCTTCCAGTTCTTCCTTAACACCGTTCAGGTCTTTGTCTTCAAGAACTTCGGCATGCTTCGCTGCCAGGTAAACGTTTTCTTCAAAGATATCCCAACCACCGAATACCAGATCGTCCAGTTTTGCCAAAGGCACAACGTCTTTGATCATCGGCTCACGAACATCGTTGCCTTTACCCAGTTTAAGAGTAGAAAGTTGAGTGATCGAACCGATCGGTTGAGCCAAACCTTTACGAACGGCCAAAGTACCGACGATAAAAGTTGAAGAGACAGCACCACCTATTCCGACAACCAGTACACCCAGTTTGCCTTCGGCGCTTTTTACATTAATTTTTTCCATTTCTAATAAAATCATTCTAAATCCGTAGCCCGGATTTTATACGGTTATTATATGTTGCACTTTATATAAGCGGCTTTTCGAAAAATGCTGCCTAATGAAATTAAGTTATTCAAAAGTGATTATAAAAAATTTTACTTAAAAGAAAATGCAAATGTAAATTTGCCGCTTTTCACTGAAAAGGTCTATTTTGTCCATTAATTGGCCGAAAAATCCTATTTTCGTCAAATTGTTTTATTTTTTGTTTTCATAGAGAGATTATTCGGTTTGATTGAATTATGACTTTTAGAACAATCTTCTTTCCGTTTAAACCTTTGGAACAGTATAAATTTATAAGACTTTTGTAGCTCTAAAATTTGTCTTGACAACGATATGAATATACAGAAATACGTCATACTCAATCTGCTCTTTCTCTTCTGTGTTTGTGTTGCGCCCGCTCAGGCTCAACAACTGATTAAGTTATCCGGAATCGTGACTGATTCCATTTCGTCTGAACCTATTCCCTATGTATCAGTATATATAAAAGGCACCACAACCGGAGTGATGACCGACGACGAAGGTCGTTTTGAACTTCAGGCCAAACCGACTGATATACTTGCGGCTTCATCATTGGGTTATCATGAGTATAACCGAAAAATCAATCAATATGCAAATCCATCTAAAATACGGATTCGGCTCATCCCGTCGCAATATGAATTGAAAGAGGTTATCATTAAACCAAAAAAAGAAAAATATACCAAAAAGGGGAATCCCGCGGTTGACTTCGTAAAGAACATCATTGCCAACAGAAATGAGAATGATCCTAAAAACAAGGATTATTTTTCATACGAACGGTATGAAAAACTGACCTATGCTTTCAACGAATTCGATGAAGAGAAGCTTCAGAAAGGACTTTATAAGAAGTTCGGTTTCTTAAAAAACCACATCGACACGTCGGAAGTATCGGGAAAACCGATTTTGATCATCTCCAACAAAGAGATGATTGAAGATAACTTCTATCGAAAATCGCCCAAATCCCATAAAAAGGTGGTTCAGGCCAGTAAACATGACGGTTTGGATGAAATGCTTTCGCAAGAGAGTTTTCAGACCCTGATGGGCGAAGTCTTCAAGGAAGTGGATCTTTATTCGAACGACATCTCTCTGTTCATCAACCGGTTCGTCAGTCCGATATCCTCTATGGGGCCGAACTTCTACAAGTATTACTTATTGGATACGGTTATGGTGGACGGCGTGAAATGTCAGGATCTGGGATTCGTACCGATGGTTTCGGAATCGTTCGGATTTACAGGACACCTTTATGTAACGCTCGATTCGACCTATTTCATCAAGAAAGCCCATCTGAACATCCCACAGGACATCAATCTGAACTTCGTAAATTTCATGAGCATCGATCAGGAGTTTACCCGTACGCCCGACAGCGTGCGCTTGCTGACGAAAGATGACATTACGGTGGAGTTCAAATTGACCGATAAAAGCAAGGGAATCTACGCCCGACGGACCAATACGTATCGAAAGCATACGTTTGAAGAACCGGCGGAAGAAGCCAAGATATTCAAGAATCCGGCGGAAGTGATCGAACTTCCCGAATCGAGATACCGGAATGAGGATTTCTGGAAAGAGAACCGACACATTCCGATTCCGGAAAAAGAAAATTCGGTAAAAAAACTGATGACCAGCCTGCGCGAAGTCCCGGTATTCTATTGGGGCGAAAAAGTGATTTCGACCATCGTAGCGGGATATATACCGACCCGGGCCGAAGAGAGCAAGATCCTTGTCGGACCGATGAATACGATGATCAGTGCCAACTCATTTGAAGGGGCGCGTTTCAGAGTGGGCGGTCTCACGTCGGCTTACCTAAACAAACGCTGGTTCGGAACCGGATATGCGGCTTACGGAACCAAAGACAAGGAGTTCAAATACATGGGACAGCTCGAATATTCGTTCCACGACAAGAAAGAGCATGCCAACGAATTCCCGGTACATTCGGTGAAGGCCAACTATACCTATGATATCGACCAGTTGGGACAGCAATACTTATTTACAAACAAGGATAATATCGTATTGTCGTTGAAACGAAAAAAAGACGACCGGATCACGTATCTGCGCAAAGCGGAAATCAGCTATCAGCGCGAACATTATTCGGGTCTTTCATACTACGTGAAATTCCGAAATAAGATCGAATACGCGACCGACGTGGTACGCTTCGAGCAGTTGCGCGTGCCGGAACAGCCTCGACTGATCAATGACTTCATGATGACGGAAGCCGAATTCAAAATCCGATACGCTCCGCATGAGAAGTTTTATCAGACGCATACCAAACGATTCCCGATCACCCCGGAAGTACCGGTTGTGTATGTCAGCCATACAACGGCTAAAAAAGGATGGCTCGGAAGTGACTATACGTACAACCGAACGGAGATCGGATTTGAGAAACGATTCTGGCTATCGGCATACGGATATTTTGACACCTATTTCAAAGCGGGAAAAGTGTGGGACGCAGTGCCCTTCCCGATGCTCTGTATTCCGAATGCCAACCTGTCTTATACGATCCAGCCGCAATCCTTCTCCCTGATGAACGCCGTAGAATTCATCAATGACGAGTATGCGAGTTGGGACATCACCTATTTCCTCAATGGATTCGTGTTCAATCGAATCCCTCTTTTAAAAGAACTGAAATGGAGAGAAGTAGCCTCATTCCGCGGAATGATCGGTGATTTGAGCAAGAAGAACAATCCGGAATACAACAACTCGTTGTTTCAGTTTCCGGACGGAGCTTACAAAATGGGGAAAAAACCATATATGGAAGCGACTGTCGGCATTGAGAACATCTTCAAGTTGATGCGTATCGACTATGTATGGCGTCTTTCCTATCGGGATCATCCCAACATCGACAAGCATGGCGTAAGAATCAGCATGCACGTCACTTTCTGATTCGCAAGGGTTTCCTTATATTTGCGTGTATCAACAACGCGATATAATGAAACCCTTTTTTATTCCTTTACTTATCAGCTCCTTTCCGGTTTTTCTTTTTGCTCAAGGCGACATCGCCCGTGGGCATGAACTACCTCTGAAAATACCACCTTATCTGAGTGGAAACTTCGGTGAACTACGCAGTAACCATTTCCATTCGGGAATCGACTTCAAAACGCAGGGCGTAACGGGCAAACCGGTATACTCGTTCGATGAAGGGTGGGTATCCCGAATCGCCGTATCGCCTTGGGGGTACGGACACGCATTGTATATTTCGCATTATACCGGACTGACAACGGTATACGCGCACATGGATTCGTTCGCCCCCTCTATTCAGAATCTATTGAGAAATCATCAGTATGAAAACGAAACGTTCGCCTGTGACATTCGCTTTGAAAAAGAAGAAGTTCCCATAAAAAAAGGGGAGCTGATCGGAAAAAGCGGGAATACGGGTAGCTCGGGTGGTCCGCATGTGCATTTCGAGATCCGAGAAACAGACAGCGAGAACCCGATCGATCCGCTGCCGTTTTTCATGGATAAGATAAAAGATACGCGCAAACCGGAGTTGAGAAGCATCCGAGTTTATCCCATCGATGGGATCGTCAATGGCGGAGGATCGCCGGTAACGGCCAATCTGATCAAAAAAGAAGACGGTTCGGTTACATTGGACAAAAGCTTTTCGGCCTGGGGCGATATCGGCTTGGGATTGAAAGCATATGACCGGATGAATGAAACGTCTAACATCTATGGTGTGAAGAACATCCGGCTGTATGTGAATGATACGCTTTATTCTTCAATCCGGGCAAATCGGATCTCATTTGACGAAACACGTTATCTGAACTCGCTGACCGATTATGCCGATTGGAAAAAGAATAAATCGATGGTGATGAAAATGTATATCGAACCGGGAAATAAACTGCGGGAAGTATACGGAACGATGATAAACGACGGTATACTGCGGATCGATGAAGAAAAACCCTATAACCTGCGTTATGAATTATCGGACGCGTATGG
>CAMTOW010000017.1 GCA_947074245.1 uncultured Bacteroidales bacterium
AGATTACTCTATTCAATGTGTTTTTATTATCCTCTAGTTATTCCACTACTTCTATTTACCAAGAAACGAGCATTTGACTTATTTTTGAATCAAGTTGATTTTTTGATTCTGTACTGCTAATATTTCCTCTTACACCTTTTTTCAAAGTTTATAGATACGGTTCATGTGAATTCCGTAGATACACTTATACGCATACGCATATTTAGGAGTGGCGTACGATTGATCCATATTGCTTTCGTATTGGTATTTAATTACTCAAGAATTATGGTCGATAGAATGAAACGAGATATACTTAAAAGAGCAATCGGTTGGGATTTCTGTAGAGGGTTTGCTTGTGAAATCCTTTCCATTCTTTCTTTCTTTCTTTCTTTCCTCCTTCCCATCTCACCTCTTCTTTTCTCTTCTCCTCCTTTTATCGATTTACTTTCTACCACATAGGGTTTCTTTACCATATTTTAAATAACTGCATTCATAGAATAAGAAAACACCTAATAAGAAAGTATATAACAGAAAAGCACCGATACTTACGAGGAAGTCCGGTGCTTTTCTGTTATGGCTGTAAAATAAAAATCGATTATGGATTTAGCAGTTTGTTGTATGCGCTATCATCGTGAATCAGTTCCAATGCTTTCATATATGATTCGTTTTCTGTATTGATCACCCTGAAATAATCGGATATATCGAATAAGTCGCGGGCTACCAACGCTTTGATTTGCAAACTGATCAATGATTCGGATTGTTTGAACTGTTCGTCATCTATTTTGATCTTTTCTTTTTCGGCATCATCGCGCAACTGTTTCAGCATTTCGTGAGTTACCTTGAATCCGCTGTCGAAGCTATTGAAATCCGGGTATTTTTTCTTCAGCTCCTGTTGATGATGATCGAAATAGTAAGTTACGTATTGATTCAATATTCCGTTTGCCACGATATCGCGATGCGCATCCGTATATCTTGTTGTATCAAGCGGAATGAACAGATCGGGCATGATACCTCCGCCGCCATAGACCGTACGACCTTTATAAATCGTTTTGAACTTCAATGAATCCGGGAAGTGGATACTGTCTGAGTTGGTCAGCTCGCCACTATTATATCGGTTGATCAGATCCTTGTTATAATCTTCTACTCCGTTTTCATACGGTTTCTGAATACTACGTCCGGCCGGAGTGTAGTAACGGGAAACGGTCAGTCGCATCATCGATCCGTCAGGAAGTGGAATCGGACGTTGAACGAGACCTTTACCGAATGTGCGTCTGCCAACGATCAAACCGCGATCAAGATCCTGAACTGCACCGGATACGATTTCACTAGCCGATGCGCTCGATTCGTCGACCAAAACAATCAGCTTACCTTGTTTGAATGATCCGTTACTATTGGATAATGCATCTTCGCGAGGAGATTTTCTTCCTTCCGTATAGACGATCAACTGGTTTGCATCCAGAAATTCGTTTGCCATACCGATAGCGGCATTCAGATAACCGCCTCCGTTTCCTTGCAAGTCCAGAATGAGATTCTTCATGCCATCGGCTTTCAACTTCTGAAGCGCTTCTACGAACTCTTCCCAAGTAGTAGCTCCGAAACGGCTTACACGGATGTATCCTGTTTCGCTGTCGGCCATATAAGTGGCATCAATAGAGTAAATCGGAATCTTATCGCGATTGATCCGGAACGTAATCGGCTCTTTGGTTCCGCGACGCAACACGTCGATCTTTACCTGTGTCCCTTTCGGTCCGCGCAAACGCTTCATGATATCATTGGTCGTCATCTTTACGCCTGCGATAGCCGTATCGTTAACGGCTATGATCCGGTCGCCCGCCATCACTCCGACCTTTTCGGAAGGGCCGCCTGCTACCGTATTGATAATAAATAAAGTATCGTTGAGCATATTGAATTGAACACCGATTCCGTCGAAGTTTCCTTGAAGGGGTTCGTTCATCTCTTTCACTTCGTCGGCGTTCATATAGGTAGAGTGAGGATCCAGTTCTTTCAACATCCCGATGATGGCATCCTCTACCAATTTGTTGTCATTTACCGAATCTACGTAAAACTTATCCACGGCGTAAGCTGCGAGATTAAGTTTTCGGAGCGGACTGGTTTCGCTTTGTGCATTAAGAGTCATTGTGACAAGCGAAGCCATCACAACAAAGAGGATTAAAAATCTTTTCATAATTCCTGGTTTAAATAGCTCGCTGCCCCAACGGTCTTATCCGCGCGTGTTCAGTATCTCGCTCAATTGAAGATCATCAGGCACGAATCCCGTTACGTCTTTGTTGTAACGGATCAATTCCCGCACGATCGTCGAACTGATGTGGGTGAATTCCGGTTCTGTAAAAAGAATCACGGTTTCCACACCCGATATGGAACGGTTGACGTCAGCTATGGTTTTTTCATATTCGAAATCGTTGACCGAACGAATCCCGCGTAGGATATAACGAGCGTCTTTTTCCTTTGCGAAATCTACCGTCAGGTAATCATAAGCACTTACGCTCACCTGCGGATTGTCTTTGTATAGCCGGCTAATCATTCTAACCCGTTCATCCAAGGTGAAGAATGTTCTTTTCGAATCATTAATACCGATGGATATGATAATCTCGTCAAACAGATTCAATGCGCGCGCAATGATCGACTGATGACCGATTGTAAACGGGTCGAACGTACCCGGGAATAAAGCAATTCTTTTATTCGACATCTTCTTCTATAACAAGATTTTCAATAATAAAGTTTTGGCGCTCCATGGTATTCTTACCCATGTAAAATTCGAGTAATTCTTTCACCAGGTCCTCTTTCTTCAGTGTTACCGGATCCAGACGGATGTCATCTCCGATAAAGTATTTGAACTCATTCGGAGAGATCTCTCCCAATCCTTTGAATCGGGTGATTTCCGGATTCGCGCCCAGCTTCTTCACCGCTTTCATACGCTCCTCTTCCGAATAGCAATAGATGGTTTCTTTTTTATTTCGCACCCTGAACAAAGGCGTCTGTAAGATATAGACGTGTCCTTTTTTGATCAGGTCGGGGAAGAACTGCAGGAAGAATGTGATAAGAAGCAAACGGATGTGCATTCCGTCGACATCGGCATCGGTCGCGATGATCACCTTGTTGTAACGCAGGTTTTCTAATCCGTCCTCGATGTTCAAAGCGGCTTGCAGCAGGTTGAACTCTTCATTCTCATACACGACCTTACGGGTCAGTCCGAATGTATTCAACGGTTTACCACGCAAGCTGAACACCGCCTGAGTTTCTACCGAACGGCTTTTGGTGATCGATCCCGAAGCCGAGTCCCCCTCCGTAATGAAGATCGAGGTATCGTCTCGTTTATCACCTTTCGCGTCGTTGTAGTGGAAGCGGCAGTCCCGAAGTTTCTTATTGTGCAGATTGGCTTTCTTTGCCCGTTCGCGAGCGAGTTTCGTCACGCCGGCGATTGCTTTTCGCTCTTTCTCCGAGTCCAGGATCTTTTTGAGCATGATCTCGGCCGTCTCGTTGTGCTTATGCAGGTAGTTGTCGAGTTCTTTTTTCAAAAAGTCTCCGATAAACTTCGAAACGCTCACACCGTCGGGCGCCATATCGCGCGATCCGAGTTTTGTTTTCGTCTGTGATTCGAACACGGGTTCTTCAACCTTTACGCTCACAGCCGCTACCATCCCGTTACGGATATCGGTATAATCGAAGTTTTTCGTATAAAATTCCTTGATGGTTTTGGATACGTTCTCGCGGAAAGCCGAAAGGTGGGTACCTCCCTGCGTGGTATGCTGTCCGTTCACGAATGAGTAATACTCTTCGCCGTATTGATTGCTATGAGTGAGCACGATCTCGATATCCTCTCCTTTCAGATGGATGATCGGGTAAAGCGGTTCGGAGGTCATGTTTTCGTTCAACAAATCCAGCAGACCGTTGCGCGAATAAAATTTCTTTCCGTTATAATAGATGGTAAGACCCGAGTTGAGGAACGTATAGTTTTTCAACAACGCCTCCACATAAACGTCTTTGTAGAAGTAATCTTTGAAAATGGTCGCATCGGGAGTGAAGCGTACCATCGTACCGTTCTCTTCGGTCGAAGAGGTGATCGGATTATCCTGAAGGATCTCGCCGCAGCTGAAATCGCTCGATTTTTCGTTTCCGTCACGATTCGACTGGATGAAGAAATCGGTAGAGAGCGCATTTACGGCTTTGATACCGACACCGTTCAGACCAACCGATTTCTTAAAGGCTTTCGAGTCGTATTTCGCACCGGTATTCATTTTCGAAGCGACGTCGTTCACCTTATCCAACGGAATACCGCGTCCGAAGTCTCTTACGGTTACGGAGCCGTCCTGTATGGTTACGTCCACCTGTTTACCGTATCCCATCATATATTCATCGATGGCATTATCCAGCACTTCTTTCAATAAGACATAGATTCCGTCTTCAGCATGTGTTCCGTCGCCCAGTTTTCCGATATACATACCGGGGCGGCGTCGGATATGCTCTTTCCAATCGAGCGTTCTGATCGCGTCCGATCCGTATTCGGCTACTGAGGGTGTATTAGTTGTCTCTTCCATAAATCTTTGCGTCGCATTTGATAACTCACAAAGTTAACATATTCCCGACGAATAGTAATATTTTAACGATTTAAAATGGCGTGACAGAAGCCGTAAACAGGGGATTTCGGGCGATGATCCGTTCATTTCAGACGATTCATTCGGCCGTATAGCGATTCAGGAATTCGTTAAATATCTCTTTGTAGCTATCCGAGACAGGGATGTATTCTTTTCCGAAAACGATCCGGTTGCGTTCGATCACGCGGATCTTATCCTTGCGGACGATAAACGAACGATGGACGCGGATGAACTCATCCGCAGGCAAAAGCGATTCGATCGATTTCATGCTCAGCCGGCTTACTACGGGATGCGCCTCCCCTTCCAGATAGATTTTTACATAATCCTTAAGTCCCTCGATGTAGAGAATGTCGCGAAACCGCACCTGCTGGAGTTTGTATTCCGTTTTTACGAAAAACGAATCCGCGTCTCGGTTCTTATCCGATGCTTCCTCTTCCGCAACGGGTTCCGGACGGTTCTCCGCTTTCCGGCGAAGCTCAAAAAGCTGATGCGCCTTTTCCGCCGCGTTGAAGAATTCGGCATAATTGATCGGTTTCAGCAGATAATCGAGCGCATTCACCCGAAACCCCTCCAGCGCGTATTGCTCAAAAGCGGTAATAAATACCACCGAACAGCTCTTCGGTACATACCGTGCCAGTTCGATCCCGTTCAGTTCGGGCATTTGAATATCCAGAAAAAGCAAGTCGGGTTGCTGCCGGCTGATCTCGCCCATCGCCTCAACGCTATTGTCGTATCGGCCGATCAGATTGAGAAACGGCGTTTTCCGAACGTAACTTTCCAACAGATCGAGTGCCAAAGGCTCGTCGTCCACGATGATGCAATTCATTTTATCTGTCATAAGGCTGATTCTCTTTATTGGGGTTGGTTGCCGGATATTCGATGACGATCTCGGTCAGGAAGCGATTCCCCTCCTTTCGGGCGACGAATCGCGCCCGCTGTTTATAGATCAACGCCAGTCTTCGGCGAAGGTTCTCCAGGCCGATGCCCGAACCGCTCCGATCGCTCTCGTCTTTGGGAAAGTACGAGTTCTCGGTCGTGAAGACCAATCGTTTCGCATCGCTCAGATCCAGCCGGATGTGTACGAACGAGTCGTGTCCGGAGCTCACTCCGTGTTTGAACGCATTCTCGATCAGCGAGATGAACAGCATCGGGGCGACGGGCAGATCTTCGTTATCTCCCACCACTTCAAATCCGATCTCCACCCGGGCGCTGAAACGAAGTTGTACCAGCTGGAGGTAGTTGCGGATGAATCCGATCTCCTGTCTTACCGGCACCTCCGTCGGGTTGTTATCGTACAAGACGTAGCGGAGCAGTTTACTCAACTGATGCACCGCTTCCTGCGCCCGCTCCTGACTGAATCCGATCAGCGAATAGATGTTATTGAGCGTATTAAACAGGAAATGAGGGTTCAGCTGACTCTTCAGGTTTTTCAGTTCCGTTTCGGCATGCGTCTTTTCCAGATCCTTCCGTTGCGAGTCGGCCTGATACCAGCGTGCCGTCATCTTGATGGCTACCGAAAGAGCCGCTGTCAGGATATACAGAATCATATCCCGACTGAATCCGAATACCCATCCCCAACGTCGTTTGAACGGTGGCCCCGGAAAATCGGCACTCATCGGGAAGAGTACCTTATCGATGATCAGAACAGCGGTTGCGGCGACAAACACCGCAACCACATTGATGACTATGAATTTTCGCAGCTGTTTGTTGAACAGATACTTATTGATGAGGTAAAAGTAATTCAGATAGAACAAGGCGAGAACGGCGAGCTGACTTAAAAAGAAACGCCAATAGAAATCAAACCAATGTTCGGCAAACTCCCACGGTATGAAAAGCAGAGGCGAGATGAATACGATCAGCCAGCCGAGCGCATGGATCAGAATCGTCAGATTCCGGTTGGGTTTCTTTTCAAAATACATGAAGTCCATTTTTAAATTCCTATTAAAGATAATGGTGTTTCTTTTTTATCCGAACCCTGCCCGGCTGTTATTTCGATTATTCATAACGGATCGCTTCGATCGGATCCAGTCTCGATGCTTTTTTAGCGGGATACCATCCGAAAAAGATACCTGTAACCGAACATACCGCGAACGACAGGAATACCGACCAAGGTTGAATCAGGATCGGCCACGACGCGAATATCTTTACCGCGAGCGATGCCAGAATCCCTACCATCACGCCGATCACGCCGCCCACCAGGCTGAGGATCATCGCTTCGATCAGAAACTGGATCAGGATATCCCGCCCTTTCGCCCCGATCGACATACGCAGACCGATCTCCCGGGTGCGTTCGGTTACCGACACATACATGATGTTCATGATCCCGATCCCACCCACCAGGAGTGATATCCCGGCGATGCAAGAGAGTAAGATGGTCATCAGGTCGGTCGTAGAGGTCATCATCGAGCTGAGCTCCTCTTGCGAGCGCACTTCGAAATCATCGTCGGCTCCCGCTTTGATCTTGTGGTTGAACCGTAAGATCTCTTCAATCTCTTCGACCGCTTTCTGCGACGACTCCTCATTGATGGCCGAAGCGTAGATTCCCTGCAGGTAATTGATCGCCAACAGTCGTTTTTGCACCGTCGTGTAAGGAGCGATCAGCAGGTCGTCCTGGTCCATCCCCATGCTGTTGTACCCTTTTGGCTCGAGAATCCCGATGATTTTGAACGGAACCGATCCGAAACGGATGTATTTGCCCATCGGGTCCTCTCCGTTGGTAAACAGGTTGTCGGCAACGGTCTTCCCGATCAGGCAAACCTTAGCGAAAGTGCGGATATCCTGTTCCGAGAAGAGGTCGCCCTCCTGCACCTTGTATTTGCGGATCTCCAGGTAATCCTCGTTCACGCCATACAGGCTCGTCGGCGTATTGTTGGATCCGTACACCACCTGCCCGCTGCTCGAAACCGAAGGCGAGATAGCCGATATGTATTTGTTTTTGTCGCGTATCGCTTCAAAATCCTCCATTTTCAGGCTCTGCATGGTAGAAGCGTCCTGACGCACCCCGCCCATACGCATGCTTCCCGGATGAACCATCAGCATATTCGATCCCATTTCCGAGATCTGAGCGCGTATACTTTGTTTCGATCCCTGCCCGATCGCCAGCATCGTGATCACCGAAGCCACCCCGATGATGATCCCGAGCATCGTCAGGAATCCGCGGAATTTGTTGGCATTCAGCGCACGGAGCGCGATTTTAAACAGGTTTGTAAAATTCATCATCATGCTGCAATGAGTTTAAGTGTTTGTAAGCGGTTTTCCTCTCCCGTCAGTCCTGTTTGGGCAATTGGGCGAGCAGTTCCCGGGCATCCCGGATGTTGTCGTTGCGTGTGTCGCCGATCACCTTTCCGTCGCGCAACTGGATGTTGCGGCTGCTGAATTCGCTCATTTCCGGATTATGGGTTACAAACAGGATCGTCTTGCCCTGTCGGTGCAATTCCTGAAAAAGCGTCAGGATTTCGAGCGAGGTGCGCGTATCCAGATTCCCGGTAGCTTCGTCGGCAAGCAGAATCACCGGATTGTTTACCAGCGCCCGGGCGATCGCCACACGCTGCTGCTGACCTCCCGACATCTGATTCGATTTGTGATATAGGCGCGAACCGAGCCCTACGGCTTCAAGCGCTTCTTTGGCGCGTTCCCGTCGTTCGGCTGCCGAAACGTTCGGATTGTAGATCAGGGGCAACTCCACGTTTTCCAATGCCGTCGTTTTCGCCAGCAGGTTGTAGTTCTGGAAGATAAACCCGATCTTGCTGTTGCGTAGTTCCGCTCTCCGGTCGCGAGACATGCTCGAGGTCTTGATTCCGTCCAGGTAATATTCGCCCGAAGTGGGCGTATCCAGACATCCCAACAGGTTCAACAAGGTGGATTTTCCCGAACCGCTCGTCCCCATGATGGTAACGAACTCACCTTCATCGATGCTGAAGTTCACGCCGCGCAACGCTTTCACCGTTTCCGATCCCACTTCGAAGTTGCGGCACAGATCTTCTATTTTTATAATCTCCTTACTCATCTCCGTCTTTTATTTCTTACGTCCCGGAGGGCCTTGCATGAACGGGCTTTTTTCGCCGCCTTGCTGAGGCGCCGCGCCGTCTGCCGATCCGGTCGATTCGTTGATAACCACTTCGTCTCCCTCTTTCAGACCGTCCTGCACTTCAATGTCCACGCGGTCGTCGTAGCCGGTCTTCACCGGAATTTTCACCAGTTCGCCGTTTCGTTTCACCCATACGTTCTTGTCGTGTTCGGTCGATGCGTTTCTGAATTTCAGCGCTTTCGACGGTACGGTCATCACGCCGTTGCGCTCCAATGTTTTGATGGTCACGTTGGCGGTCAGTCCCGGTTTCAGTTTCAGTTCCGGATTGGGCGCGTTGATCACCACTTCGTAGGTCACCACGTTTGACGTCGTAGTCGCTTCGAGGCGCACCTGAGTCACTTCTCCGTCGAATGTTTCGTCCGGGTAAGCGTCTACGTCGAAGGTTACTTTCTGTCCCTCTTCCACCTGGCCGATATCGGCCTCGTCCACATTGGCGATCACCTGCATTTTGGTCAGGTCATTGGCGATGGTGAATAGGGTCGGCGTACTGAAGCTTGCCGCTACCGTCTGCCCTTCGTCCACCGCTCTGGAAAGCACCACTCCGTCGATCGGCGAATAGATGGTCGCATAGCCCAAATTGGTCTGTGCGCGGGTCATGTCGGATTTGGTTTTTTCGTAGCTGTTCTTCGCTTTGGCGTAGTTGTAGTAATCCAGTTCGTATTCGCTGGCACTGATCATCCCTTTCTGATACAGCTCTTTCGAGCGGTCGTAGTTTTTCCGCTGATAATCGTATTCCTCTTTCGCCGCCTGCACAAGCGCCTGCTGCGATGCCAGTTCCGATTCGAGCGTTACTCGGTCGAGTTCGGCAAGAACCTGTCCTTTGGTCACTTCCGAGTTGTAGTCTACGAAGATCTTGGAGATGATTCCCGATACCTGCGTACCCACTTCCACTTTCGTGATCGGCTCCACCGTTCCGGTCGCGGTTACGATACGGGCCATATCTTTTTTTACAACGGGTGCCGTTTCGAGCGTTTGCCGTTGTTCTTTCTTGCAGCCGAAAAGCGATAAGGCGATCAGCGAAACGGCAAGAAAAGAGGTCATGCTCAATAATTTCTTTTTCATGTATGACGAATTTGTATTTTCTGTTTAAGACGTTGTTTCGCGATTTACTGATTCATATAGAATTGCAGCAGACGCAAACAAAGCAGCGAATTGTATTTCGATTGAATCTTCTCTTGTTTGGCATTCAGCAGGTTGTTTTTCTCAACCAGCAGATCCACCGCGTTCAGCATGCCCAGATCGTATTTCTCGGCTACCAGATCGTAACTCTCCTGAGCGGCGTCGGTCTGCGCCATCGCCGCGTCGTAACGGCTTTGCGAGGAGATCGCGTCCAGATGGATCGATGCGATCGTATTGGAGATCTCCAGTTGCGAATTTTCCAGCGTCAGTTCGTTGCGAAGGATGTTCACGCGCGATTTCTCCACTTTTGATTTCGTCTGTCGGTTGTTGAAGATCGGCACGCTCACCGTAACGCCGACCGCTTCTCCCAGACTGTTTTTCATCTGTTTTCCCCATCCCGCATCGGCGATGGTCGTGTATCCCGTACCCACCGATCCGTTCAATACGACCGACGGCAGGCGTTCGGCCTTGGCGATCTCCTCATCCAATCGGGCGATCCGGATCTCGGTCGCCGCGCTTTTCAGTTCGGGAAGGGTAGCGAGCGCCAGTTGAATCACTTCGTTCTTGTCGGGTACCGACGCCAGCGTCTCTTCTCTCCCGATCTCGGGGATATAGACCGCAAACGGTTCGGCGTCGTTCAGCTGCAAAAGTTGCTTCAGGTTCAATACGTTTTCCGATTCGGTCGTCCGGGCGAGCACCAGTTGGTAAGCGTCGCTTTTATACTGACTTTCGATCTGGCTGAGTTCCACCCTGCTGATGCGACCTACTTCATAGAGTTCGCGCGAGCGTTCGAGCTGTTTCAGCGATGTATTCAATATCTCTTCGTTGGTGAGCACCGACTCGTGCGCGTACAACACCTGATAATATGCCTTGATGATGGCGATCTCTACCGTATTGGCCGTAGCCAGGTAGTTGAACTGATTGCTCTCGATCGATAATTTCTGCTGTCGGATGTTTTTCAGATTCCGTCCGCCGTTGTAGAGCGTCATGCTCGCGTTCAGGTTGTAGGTGCTGTTGTAAGCGGCTTTATCGTTCGCCGCTTCGTTTTCGATGTTCAGGTTTTGCGAGGTGGAAGCCGTCAAAGAGGGAAACAATGCGGCTTTCGCTTCTTTCAGGTCGATTTCCGCGTCGTCGATGTTGAGCGCCGATTTCAGTACCGAGATGTTGTTGGCTCGCGCATATCCGATGCAATCGTCGAGCGTCCAGCGGGATATCTCCTGCGGAAGGATGCGTTGCTCGTTAGCGCCGGTTCCGCTCAATGTATCCGGGGATAGGGCTGTTTGCGCGGAGGCGGCAAACAGGTTCGTGTGAAGTAATCCGGCAATGCCGGCAGTTATCAACAATAGTTTATAATTCCTGTTCATAATCACGCTGCTTCGGGTTTTAATCTGCCACAAAGCTATCGCGCGTACGTTTCTATTTCTAATAAATGAGACGAACCGGCCGATTCCGTAGACGAATGCCCCGAAACTGCTACGTGTCTGATCGGCTAAAACCGCTCCGTTCTTCGATTTTCGGTCGATTCGGAGGTCGGGAGTGTTGGTATCGCTATGCGATTCCGTCAAGGGATATTGGGGTTTCGAAGGGCTGATTCCGTGTGGATTTTAAACGTAAATTATTAAAAGCGTGAGGAAGCAAAAAGAAATTAATTTATCAATATGTTGGCGGATATTAAAAAATATGCGAATTAACCCCTTATAAAGGGTTGTTGTTGATACATAAAGATTTATATTTGCAGGCAGTGAATCAATTTCAGAACCAACGATACCGAAAAAGAATTCATCCATACAATTCACATAATTAATACTAATACTTTCCACACATGAATGTTTTACGCAACCTTTTCGCTCTCTCTACGGCAGCATTGATGCTGACCGCTTGCGGAGAGAAGAAGACTGTGAAAGCGGATTACGACGTGATCCCGAAACCACTCGCTACGACCAACGTAGCCGGCGAGCCGTTCCTTCTGTCGGCGCGCACACGAATCGTTTATCCTGCCGGCAATACCAAATTGCATCAGAATGCCGACTTCCTGGCGTCATACGTTCAGCAGGCTACCGGATATGCGCCGGTCGTAACCGACAATGCGAAAGAGAAAGCGAACGGAAACATCGTTCTTTCGATCGATCCGGCCGTTCAGAATCCTGAAGGATACATCCTGCAAGTGAATAGCGACGGGATCAGCCTGAAAGCTTCGACCGAAGCGGGTATCTTCTACGGAATCCAGACTTTGCGTAAATCCATTCCTGCCAAAGCCGAAAACTCAGCGATTGAGATGGCTCCCGTAACGATCGAGGATGCTCCGCGCTTCTCATACCGCGGTGTGCATTTCGACGTGGGCCGTCATTACTTCTCGGTAGATTTCGTAAAGAAATTCATCGATTATCTGGCTCTGCACAATCAGAACCGTCTGCACTGGCATCTTACCGAAGACCAGGGCTGGCGTCTTGAAATCAAAAAATATCCACAGCTTACCGAAGTGGGCTCGAAACGTAAACACACCGTGATCGGACAGAACACGGGCGAATACGACGGCAAACCGTACGGTGGCTACTATACTCAGGATCAGGTGCGTGAAATCGTGGCGTATGCTGCCGATCGCAACATCATCGTGATCCCTGAGATCGACCTTCCGGGCCACATGCTCGGTGCGCTTGCCGCATATCCGCAATACGGATGTACGGGCGGACCGTATGAAGTGGAAGCTACCTGGGGTGTTTTCGACGACGTGATCTGCGCCGGAAACGAAGACGCGATGCTCTTCCTGGAAGACGTGCTTGACGAAGTGGTAGACCTGTTCCCGTCGGAATACATCCACATCGGAGGCGACGAGTGTCCGAAGACACGTTGGGAGAAATGCCCGAAATGTCAGGACCGTATCAAAAAAGAGAAACTGAACGTGAAGAACGGACACTCTCCTGAAGAGAACCTTCAGAGCTACGTGATCCGCCGTATGGAGCGTCACCTGAACGGTAAAGGCCGTCAGATCATCGGATGGGACGAAACGCTGGAAGGCGGTCTTGCTCCGAACGCTACCGTAATGGCTTGGCGCGGGATGAACGAAGGGGTAACGGCTGCCAACATGGGGCACGACGTGATCATGACTCCTACCTCGTTCTGTTATTTCGATTATTATCAGACAGCCGACACGAGCGAAGAACCGTTGGCGATCGGCGGATACCTGCCGCTATCGCGCGTTTATGAGTTCGAGCCGGTGCCGTCGAATATCTCCGACGACAAGAAACATCACATCATCGGTTGCCAGGCGAATCTATGGACCGAATACATGCCGACCGAACAGCAGGTGGAATACATGCTGATGCCTCGTTTGGCTGCGATGTCGGAAGTACAGTGGTCGGACGCTTCGAGCCGCGACTACGCCCAGTTCTTGAAACGTCTGCCGAACCTGATCGCGATGTATGATCGCGAAGGGGTGAACTACGGAAAACATATCTTCGACGTAAGCGTAAACTACACGGCGAATACCGACAAAGGCGTATTGGAAGTGGAATTAAGCTCACTTAATCCGGAAGACCAGATCCGCTATACGCTGGATGGTTCTGCTCCTTCCGCTGCATCGGCGCTTTATACCGCTCCGTTGGAGATCAGCGAAGACGCCAAATTGCGTTCGGCTGTAATCCGCGCGACAGGTGCGAGCCGTACGTTGTCGCAAGACGTTCAGATCAGCAAATCGTCGTTGAAGCCGGTTCAGTCTGTATCGGAACCATCAAAAAGCTATGCTTACAACGGAATCACTTCGTTGGTAGATGGTCTGAAAGGGGGACGTAACTACAAAACCGGACGTTGGATCGGTTTCGTAGGCAAAGACGTAGAGATGGTGATCGATATGCGTGGCGAAACGGAAATCTCAAACGCGAAAGTGTCTGCTCTGGTTGAGAAAGGCGACTGGATCATGGGGGCTACCGGTC